>LVAZ01000253.1 GCA_001603055.1 Victivallales bacterium Lenti_02 | reverse complement strand
GCTCTGGCTGGTGCTGTGGCTGCGGCTGTGGGCGAGCGGCCTGCCGCTGACCCACGCGCCCGCCTGGCTGTTCCTGGCCTCGGCGCTGCTCGCCGTCGCCCTGATCGACATCGAGCATTTTCTGATTCCCGACAAGATCAACCTGCTCGGGGGCGGGCTGGCCCTCGGGCTGGCCCTGCTGTTTCCGGAAATCCAGGCGCTCGGCGGCGAGGGGCCGCACAATCTGTTCGGCCAGATGCTGGCGGGCCTGCTCGGCCCGGCCGCGGACCAGCCCTGGGTTTTCGCTCTGGCGCGGCTGGCGGCGGGGGCCGGGACTGGTTTCGGGCTGCTCTGGCTGGTGCGCGCCCTGGGACGGCGGCTATGGGGCCGCGCCGTCACCCGCCCGGACTCGCCCGCCACCCTGCGCGTGGCCGACGGCGAGCTGCACATTCCGGGCGAGGCGGCGGTGCCGCTGGCCGACCTGTTCCTCCGCCCCGGCGACCGCCTGGTCGTCGAAGCCGTCTCCGCCCATCTCGAGCGGCGGCAGGGGCAGGGTGAGAACTGGGCCGGGGGACGGGTCGAGATCGGGCGGGAAAACGTGCGCCGGGAAGACGCCGGGGTTCCCTGGTCGGAGATTGGCGAGCTGCGTATCGAGGCCGCCGCCTGGTCCCTTCCCCGCGAGGTGCTGGGGCTGGGCGACGTGAAGCTGATGGCGATGCTCGGGGCGTTCCTGGGACCGGACGCGGTGCTGTTCATCACGGTCGGCGGCGCGCTGGCCGGGATGCTTTTCGGCCTGTTGCAGGCGCTGGCCCGAAGGGGCCGCGTGGCGGCGGTTCCCTTCGGGCCGTTCCTGGCATTGGCCACGCTGGTCTGGCTGCTGGCCGGGGCGGAACTGCTCGCGGCCTATTCCGCCTGGCTGCTGGCCTTGCTCGGGCCGCCGCTGTAGGGACAGCTCTCGGGCAGGGGCACATTCCAAATGTCGCGGGCGTACTCGCTGATGGTGCGGTCCGAGGAGAATTTCCCGCTGGCGGCGATGTTGAGGATCGCCTTCCGGCTCCATTCCGCCCGGTCGGCGTAGACCTCCTGGACCCGCTGGTGGGCCTGCGCGTAGCTGGTGAAGTCGGCCAGATGCATGTAGGGGTCGCCCTCGTCGAAGAGGAAACGGCGGATGGGGTCGAACACCTCGCGCTCGCCGGGGCAGAACACGTCCTCGGTGAACAGCATGTCGAGCACGCTCCGGACCAGCGGCTCGTTCTCGTAGTGCCAGCCGGGCCGATAGAAGCCGCGGGTCTTCTCGACCTCCTCGATGCCCAGGCCGAAGATGAAGGCGTTCTCCTCGCCGACCTCCTCGACGATCTCGATGTTGGCCCCGTCCATGGTGCCGAGGGTGAGGGCGCCGTTCATCATGAACTTCATGTTGCCGGTGCCCGAGGCCTCGGTGCCCGCCACGCTGATCTGCTCGGACACGTCGGCCGCCGGAATCAGCCGCTCGGCCAGGGACACCCGGTAGTTGGGCAGGAAACGGACGTTGATGAGGTCGCGGCTGACCGGGTCCTGGTTGACGATGTCGGCGATGTTGTTGATCAGCTTGATGATCGCCTTGGCCAGGGCGAAGCCCGGGGCGGCCTTGCCGGAGAAGATGAAGGTGGTGGGGGTGAAGTCCTTGAGGGTGCCCTGGTGCAGGCGGCAGTAGAGGCTGACGATGTGGAGGGCGTTGAGGAGCTGCCGCTTGTAGGTGTGGATGCGCTTGCACTGCACGTCGAAGCGGGTGTCGGGGTTGAGCGGGATGTTGTAGTAGCGTAGACAGTGCTCGATGAGGCGCTGCTTGGCGGCCCGCTTGGTCTTGCGGAAGCGTTCCTGGAACTCGCGGTCCTCGGCCAGGGGGGCCAGGGCCCGGAGATCGTCGAGATGCCAGACCCAGCCGTCGCCGATGGCCTCGGTGATGAGGTTGGCCAGGGGCGGATTGGCCTTCAGCAGCCAGCGCCGGGGGGTGACGCCGTTGGTCTTGTTGTTGAACCGCTCCGGGAACATGGCGTGGAAGTCGGGCACCAGGCGGCTCTTGATCAGCTCGGAATGGAGCTTGGCGACGCCGTTGACGCTGTGGCTGCCGACGATGGCGAGGTTGGCCATGCGCAGCGCCCGGTAGGGGGCCTCGCGGATGATGCTCATCTGTTCGCGGCGGACGGGGTCGCCGGGGAAGAAGGCGGCGACCTGCTTGAGGAAGCGGTGGTTGATCTCGCAGATGATCTGGTAGTGGCGGGGAAGGACGCGCTCGACCATGTCGGCCGGCCAGATTTCGAGGGCCTCGGAAAGCAGGGTGTGGTTGGTGTAGGCGAAGGTGCGGACGGTGAGGTCCCAGGCCAGGTCCCAGTCGATCCGCTCCTCGTCCACCAGCATGCGCATCAGCTCGGGGATGGCCATGGTCGGATGGGTGTCGTTGAGCTGGATGGCCACGAGGTCCGGCAGGTCGCGGATATTGTCCGAGGTCTTGCGGAAGCGGCGCATGATGTCGTGCAGGGAGCAGGACACCAGGAAATACTGCTGGCGGAAGCGCAGCTCCTTGCCCATCATGGTGTCGTCGTTGGGATAGAGAACCTTGGTGATGTTCTCGGCATTGACTTTCTTGTCCACCGCCCGGAAATAGTCGCCCCGGCTGAAGTCGTTGAAGTCGAAGTCGTCGGGCGAGGCGGACTTCCAGAGGCGGAGGGTGTCCACGACCCGGCCGCCGTAGCCCACCACGGGCATGTCGTAGGGGATGCCCCAGACGGTTTCGTCGGGGTTCCAGACGACCGTGTAGCGGCCGTTCTCGAAGTGGCTGCGGACCTCGCCGCCGAAGCGCACCTCGACCCGGCGCTCGGGCCGGGCGATTTCCCAGGGGTTGCCGGAGCGCAGCCAGCTATCGGGATGCTCGATCTGGAACCCGTTCCGAATGCTCTGCTTGAAGATGCCGTGCTCGTAGCGCAGGCTGTAGCCGATGGCGGGGACGCCGAGGGTGGCCATGGATTCGAGGAAGCAGGCGGCCAGGCGCCCCAGGCCACCGTTGCCGAGCCCCGCGTCGACCTCCCGCTCGCGCAGGTCCTCGAGGTCGAGGTCCGCCGTCGTCATGGCCTGCTTGACCGCCTCCATCATGCCCAGATTGAGCACGTTGTTGCCCAGACTGCGGCCGATGAGGAATTCGAGGGAGATGTAGTAGACCCGCTTGGTCCGGGTCTCGTAGAACTCGTTCTGGGTGCGGATCCAGCGGTCCACCAGTTGGTCGCGCACGGCCCAGGACAGGGCCAGAAACTCGTCGTAGGCCGTGGCGGAGAAGCGGTCCACCGCGAGGTCGAAGTGGAGATGGTTGCGGAAGTCCCGAAGCACTGCCTCGGGACTGACGTTGGCGCAGCTCGCGCTGCCGGGGCCGACGGCCGCGGCGCGGGGTTCCAGATCGTCGTATGTCATGGGTGCAACATCCTGTCGTGGTTGTCCGAATCCAAACAACCCCGCATACCATCACTCCCGCCGAGCGACTCCCGAGGGGCCTCTCGGCCACATAAGTATACACGCCCGACTCGCCCAAGCCAACCGCGCGGCGCGGCCGCGAAACGGAATCCCCCTGCCCGGCCAAGGCTGGGCAGGGGGACGGGGGAAGCCAATGTCCTGCGGCTAGTTGTGATAGCCGTTGCGGTCGGTGTGGATTTCCGCCCGCGCGGGAATCACCGCAGGCGAGGTGACACTGTTGCCGGTGGCGCCGATGTTGAAGAAGGCCACGTGCCCGTCGCAGAACAGGTAGTTCGCCCCGCTGTTGTGCCGGTTCGGATGCCAGTTGTAGTTGGTCGTGGAGGACCCGGCACCCGTGTTGAGCGAGGCCCCGCAGGCGCTGCTGCCGGAGCTGTTCGGGCAACCCCAGCGCAGGTAGTTGCGCTGCGAGTCGGCGAAGGAAAGGCAGGCCGAGGGCGTCTTGACCGTGCCGATCGACGCGCCCTGGATGAAGTTGTTGATGGCGAAGGCGGTGCCGTAGCCGAGATGGCTGCTGTTGGTGCCGTCGGAGTTGATGTTGACGTAGTTCACCGAGGGGCAGTTGTACACCTTCACGTCGCCGACGTAGGAGCGCAGCAGGATGTGCCACTCGTGCATCAGGTTGGCAGAAACACCGATGTTGGCGGTGACCTGGTAGCCGACGCATTGCGGGAACCGCTCCTTGTTGTCGTCGGCATACATGGCGACGCTCAAACCGATCTGCTTGAGGTTGCCAATGCAATTTGCCTGCCGGGCTTTCTCGCGGGCCTGTTGCAGGGCCGGCAGCAGCATGGAGGCCAGAATGGCGATGATGGCGATCACAACCAGCAGCTCGATGAGGGTGAAGGCGTTTCCGTGCAGTTTTCTCATTCCGGGAGTTCCTTTTTGGTTGGTTCTGAGAAAGATGGGAAACACATAGACAGTATTTCTTTATGTCCAAATGGGAGGATAACCCATTTCACGCTTCTCGGCAAGCAAAAAAATGGTGGAACCGCTCTATCCGGCACGCCCCACGCACGAAAACGAGACAAAAATGCTACTTATTTGCCATTTTTTCTGCCCGGCAGCGGTGACGGGCGCTGGAAGCGGGGGCCTCCGGGCGGGTTGTTCGACCCGCGAAACATGGCCGGCTCCGGGCTGGGGCCGACAACTGCCCCACAAATGTAACCCGTAGGGGCGAGGCTTGCCCTCGCCCGGCCTCCCGGCCAACGGCAACGGGTTACAACCTTTGCCGTTCCCCCTGATTCCGAGCCGCCGCCAGGGCGGCGGCATATTCCGCCAAGGTGGTAGCCCGCGCCGAGGCACCACCTTGGACTGACGGCCAGGGAACGATAGGCCGCCCGCTGGCGAGGGCTCAGTTTCCATCCTGAAGGCTGGACTACGACCGAAAGCGGCGCATTCATCTTGAGCCAGTACCGAACCTACTTGGCCGGGGGCCAGGGGACGGGTTGGCCGAGCTTGCGGGCCCAGGCCATGACGGCGACGAATTTGGGGGACTGGGCGGGGTCCTCGTCGTAGTGCCGGAGCAGGCCCCAGCTCCCGTGCCGGCTCCAGGCGCCGACGCTGGAGAAGTGGCAGAAGAGATCGCCGCCGACCGCCTCCCAGTCCGCGAAATGCAGTTCGTAGAGGCGACCCATGCGGGGATGGGCGTTGGCGTCCATCAAAAGCTGGACCAGGGTCTGGTTCTGGTTGGCCGCGCCAAGGGCGGTGGCGTGCTGGCCACCCTCGTAGGCGACGAGCCGGAGGCCATACTTGTCGGCCACCTCCTTCTGCTTGCGCAGCCATTGGGCCGACTGGGGCAGGGCGACCTTTTCCATGTGGTCGAGCACCTGCTCGACGGTCCAGGCGGCGACCTGCTCGGCGCCGGGACGCTGGTCGTTCCCTTCCTGGGGCACGTTGAAGCTGACGTAGGGGGCCACGGCCAGGGCGTCGGCCTGCTTATAGGCATCCTGGAAGGCGAGAATCTGCTCGGAGACATGGGAATTCGCGGCCTGGGTGGGCAGTACGCGGACCAGCCGCCCGGTGCCGCCGAAGACCTCCTCCCAGATGCGGAAGACCTGCACGGAGCGATAGGCCGTGTAGCGCCAGGCCGCTTCCCAGGACTTCTCCGAGAAACCCAGCTCCCGGCCCTTCTCCCCGGCATAGCGGCTTTGGGCGAAGATGCTGTTCCAGGTTTCGTTCGACCACTCGAGATAGATTTTCCGCTCGGGTTCGAGGAGTTCCTTGGCCTGCTGGGCGAACCGGCGCACATAGTCGTCGTCGGCCAGATGGGGCATGCAGAACCAGGCATCGGCATCGAGCCGGTTGGCGAGGTCGGCCATGACTTCGAGGGGGATGCCCTTCACCGTCCAAGTGGCGTCGGCGAGAATCGGCCGGTCGTCCCAGGTCACGATTTTCGAGTGGTTGGTGTGCATGAAATCCATGAAGCGGAGGCAGGCCATGCCGCGCCAGCGTTCGAGGAAGACGGGATGGAAGGGCTCCCGCTCGTAGGTCTCGGCGAAGCCGGGCATGACGACCCGGATGTTCCGGATATAGTCGGCGGGGTCGGTCTGGCGCAGGCGCAGCCAGATGGGGCCCTTGGCGGGCGCCACGTCGATCAGCAGACGACCGGGGGCCTGTTCGGCGATCGTGGCCGAGCCCCAGAACTCGAAGGTTCCCTGCCCCTCGTAGAGCACCGTGTACTGCCCGGCGGGATAGTGTCCGTCCGAGATGGTGCAGAGCGGGGTTTCGGCCCAGCAGTCGGGTTCGAGGCGGGTCACCCAGCCCCGCTCGTCGAGGACCAACGCCGGTCCCTTGCCCCATTTTTCGCCCTGGCGCTGGCTGATCCAGGTGCGGGAGAGGCGGAAGACATCGACGAAGGGCAGCTCCGTGTTCCAGTCGCTGGGACCACCCAGATTCATGCCCAGACGGGGCGCGGCGGGAAGGGAGGCGGCGACGGCGAGGAGGGCGAGAAATACGGGACGCAGGCTCACGGAACACCTCCGAACTTGGGCGGGCGAGTGGCGCGGAAGACTCTGACGATAAATATTCACCGGCGAACCCAATCCCGCAATTTTCGGAGGTCCCCCATGCAGCCGATGACCAGCCACGAACGGTTCCAGCGCATGTACGAGCACCGGGACGCCGACCGCGTGCCCATCATCGACATCCCCTGGGGGGCCACCATCGAGCGCTGGCAGCGCGAGGGCATGCCCAAAGGAACCAGTTTCGTGGATTTCTTCGGCCTCGACCATGTGGCGGGCATCTCGGCGGACAATTCGCCCCGCTATCCGCAGCGCACCCTCGAGGAGACCGACGAGTACCGCATCTACACCACCCGCTGGGGAGCCACCCAGAAGGATTGGAAACACGCCGCCTCGACCCCCGAATTCCTTGACTTCACCATCGTCGATCCCGACTCCTGGGCCAAGGCCAAGGCCCTGATCCAGCCCACCCGCGACCGGGTGAACTGGGACAATCTCCGCCGCAACTACGCCGTCTGGCGGCAGCGCGGCGACTGGCTCGAAGGGGGACTCTGGTTCGGCTTCGACGTCATCCACTCCTGGATGATCGGCACCGAGCGCATGCTCATGGCCATGGCCGAGGACCCCGAATGGGTCAGGGACATGATCGGGCACCTGCTCGATGTCCATCTCCAGCTCCTCGACCTGATCTGGGACGAGGGCTACACCTTCGACAGCGTGCGCTGGCCCGACGACATGGGCTACAAGCAGCACACCTTCTTCAGCCTCGGCATGTACCGCGAAATCGTCCTCCCCTTCCAGAAGAAGGCCATCGACTGGGCGCACGCCAAGGGCATCCGCGCCCATCTCCACTCCTGCGGCGACATCCACACCTTCGTCCCTGATCTGGTCGCCGCCGGGCTGGACGCCCTCAACCCCCTCGAAGTGAAGGCGGGCATGGACCCGGTCGCCCTCAAGCGCCAGTTCGGCGACCGCCTCGTCCTCCACGGCGGCATCAACGCCGTCCTCTGGGACAAGCCCGCCGAAATCCGCGCCGAGATGGAGCGGGTCGTGCCCATCCTCAAGGAGAACGGCGGCTACATCTTCAGCTCCGACCACTCGGTCCCCTCGAGCGTCAGCCTCGAGGACTTCCGGGGCATCGTCGAGCTGGCCAAACGCCTCGGTTCCTACGCCTAGATCGCGATGCCGGCCGCGCGCATGGCTTCGAGCAGCTTCACGCGGGCGCCTTCGCTGATCGGGCACATGGGCAGACGGTATTCCTCGGCGATCTGGCCGAGCATGGCCAGGGCCGCCTTCACCGGAATCGGGTTGGTCTCGACGAACAGCCCGCAGAAGAAGGGATAGAGCCGGAAGTGCAGGTCGCGCGCCGTGTCCCAGTCCCCGGCCAGGGCGGCATGGGTCAGGCGGGTGACCTGTTCCGGCAGGACGTTCGAGGCGACGCTGATCACACCCTTGGCCCCGAGGCTCATCATGGGCAGAGTCAGCATGTCGTCACCGCTGAGCACGGTGATGTCGCAGGCGGAACGGATGGCGCTCACCCGGTCCACGCGGCCGCCGGCCTCCTTCACCGCCGCCATCAGGGGATGGGGCGCCAGCCGGGCAATCACCTCCACCGGAATCTCGCAGCCGGTCCGCCCCGGCACGTTGTAGAGGACGATGGGAATCTGCCCCGCCTCGGCCACGGTCAGGAAATGCCGGTACAGCCCCTCGGCGGTCGGCTTGTTGTAGTAGGGGGTCACCTGCAGCGAGGCGTCCGCCCCCGCCGCCGCCGCGTGCTTGGTCAGCTCGATGGCCTCCGCCGTCGAATTGCCGCCGCTGCCGACGATGACCGGGCAGCGCCCGCCCACCTTTTCGAGGACGAAGTCGATGATCTGCATATGCTCGTCGAAATCGACCGTGGGCGACTCGCCGGTGGTGCCCACCGGCACCAGCCCGTCCACCCCGCCCGCGAGCTGTCCCTCGATCAGCTTGGCGAAGGCGGCATAGTCCACCTTCCCGTCGCGGAACGGGGTGACAATCGCGGTATAGCATCCTTGCAACTGCATGGTACAAGCCTCCTGTCGGGATAAGCGGGGGAACGGCCCAGGTCGATGGACAGCATCGGCTTCCGGGTGGAGCCGGAAATTCCGCCAAGTTATCCCTTAGCATAACGTCAATCCGCCGCAACGCCAAACCCTGCGCGCGTCCCGGCCAACCACATAACCAGTGGACCAAGTGGACCAAGTGGACCAAGTGGACCAAGTGGACAAGCCAGGTTCCACTGCGTCTACTGCGTCCACTGCGTCCACTGGCCCCGTCTCAGGCGCGGGCGGCGGTGTGGTAGAGGGCGACGATCTTCTCGGGGGCGATTTCGGCGAGGAGGTTGTGGATGGCGCAGAAGACGTAGCCGCTGTCCTGTTTGAGACAGCCCACCACCTCGGCCACCTGGCGGCGCACGTCCTCGACGGTGCCGAGGGGCAGGGTGCCCTGGGTGTCCACCCCGCCGCCCCAGAGGGCGATGCGGCGGCGGCAGACCTCCTTCCACTCGCGGAAGGAATGGCCCCCCGCCATCCACTGCACCGGGTTGAGAATGTCGAAGCCGGCGTCGATGATGGCGTCGAGCAGGTTGAAGACCGCGCCGCAACTATGCAGGAAGGTGAAGACCTCGGGGGCGGCGCGGTGGCAGGCGTCGTTCACTTTGCGGTAGGAGGGGACGAAGAGGTCGGCGAAGACATCGGGCGGCAGGATCGAGGCCTGCTGGGTGCCCTGGTCGTCCGCCGCCAGCATGATGATGTCCACATAGGGGGCGATGGCGGGCAGGACCCGTTCGAGCTGGCGGACCGCGTGGTCGGTGACGATGGCGTGGAGTTCGCGGACATAGCCCGGATCGAGCAGGCAGAGCATCGAGAAGGCGGCGATGCCGCCCCGGAAGCCGAGCCCGGCGCCGGGGCCGCGGAACATGATCGCCCGGTCGGTGGATTCGCGCGCCCGGCGGCAGTAGGCGGCAAGCTCCGCCACCCGTTCGTCGGGGATGACGCTCTGGTCGAGCCATTTGGCCAGGGCTTCGAGATTCTCGCGCTTGAGTTCGGCCATCAGGTCGAGGGGCTGGCCCCCGTGGGGGGAGTCGAAGACGTAGGAGCCGGGGACCATGGTGCTGCCGCCCTGGGTCACGGTGCCGTCGGGCTGGACCGCGAAATTCTCGGGCCGCTGGACCAGGGCGGGAAGCCGCCCGCCGAAGTCGAACGGATGCCAGCGCTCCGGCTCCTCGAAGGCGTTGGTGAAGCTGGTCTCGCCCACGAAGCAGCAGTCGCAGTCGAGGGCGTCGAGC
>LVAZ01000024.1 GCA_001603055.1 Victivallales bacterium Lenti_02 | reverse complement strand
ATCCCGGACAGAGGCCGCCGCAGGTGACGATGCCCGCCCGGGTCCAGGACGGGTCATGGTAGATGCGGCGGCGGGGGCCGGCCGAGACGAAACCGGGCGGCTCGATCCCGGCCTTGACCAGCTCGGATATCCGGCGCACGTCCGAAAACAGGGAGAGCCGTTTCCCCTCGTCGGCATAGGCCACCTCGCCGAGCGGGGACTCGATGGTCGGCTCGCCGAGGTGGGTCACCTCGAAACATCCCTGGCATTTCGCGATTTCCTCGACCGAGGCGTTCAGCAATCTGTACATGAACCAAGCATTCCTATGGAGCTTCCCCGAATCTTCTCCCCGTTCCATCCCGCGACAAACCCATAATCTGCCTTGTTCCGGGGGGGATGCAACCTTTCGGGCCTACCGATTCCCCGCCGCGGCGAAACGGGCGCGGCAGTCCTCGTAGAACTGGAGATTGCGCGCCAGCACCCGGTCGATGGCGAATTCCGCCCGGGCCTTTTCGGCCGCCGCCCGCCCCATCCCGGCGGCGAACTCGGGATCGAGAAGTATCCGCAGCAGGGCCTCGGCGATCGAATCGGGCTGATGGGGATTCACCAGAAGCCCCTCGACCCCGTCGCGAATCAGCTCGGGACCGCTCCCGTACTGGGTGAAGACCAATGGGCAGCCGCACCACATGGCCTCGGCAGCCGCCATGCCGAAGGCCTCGTAGTGGGAGGGCAGGACCACCGCGCCGGCCTGGCGGTATGCCAGAGCCAATTCCTCGCGGGACACATGCCCCCGGAACTCGACCCCCAATCCCTTGGGGTCGCGCAGAAAGTCGCACACCCAATCCCTGACCGAAGCACCGTTATACATGCGGCTGTCCCGGCCGAACAGCAGCAGCCGGGCTTCCGGCACCCGTCGCCGGACCCGGGCCCAGACGCGGATCAGTTCGCATATCCCCTTGCATTCGTTCATCCCCCCCGAATAGACCACGCTGGGCGGTGCCTGGGGATGCCAGTAGGCGTCGCCAAGGCCGGAAACGGGATTGGGGATGACCGTGCATTCGCGGTTCTCGCCCAGGATGCGCCGGGTGACGAACTGGGCGACGGACCGGCTCACCGCGCAGAGGGCGTCCGCCCGCTGGGCGGCGTGCCGTTCGAACCATTGCGACACCAGGGGCACGGGCGGCGCCAGCGGGGACATGCGCGCCGCCCGTGTGCCGTGGATGCGGACGACCACCGGAACCGGCAACCCCCCCCAACCCGCCACCAGCCCCCGCCCGAGCGGGGCATCCACCACATCGATCTCCCCCGCTTTGGCCCAGGCCAGCACCTGCTTCCAGAGCTGATGACGCGCCCACACTCCTCCACCTCGAGGCAGGGGAATGGGCAGGCGATGGATCGTCACGCCATTCCGCTCCTCCAGGCAGGCTTCCCGGCAACCGCGTTCGAGCAGACCCGCCACCCGGACCCGGTGTCCCAGAGCCGCCATCCCTTCGGCGAGGGACTGCGTGACCACCCCCTCACCACCGGCAAGGTTCGGGCCATATTCGCAGGATAAAAAACAAATCTTCATGGGCGCGCAGAGGGGGGAGAGTGGTGCGGGGCAGGAACCGACGCACTAAAGTAATGCACACCTGCCTACCTTGCCATGCCCGCCCGAAAGGAGTCGGCCTCCAGTGCGCCTTACCCGGTCCCGCAGTTCCGCCGCCTTGGCCCGCGCTCCCTGGGGGGTGACGGCCCTGCTGGGGCTGTGGCTGACTGTCCATGTCCCCCTGTTCCGCCATCTCGGCGAATGGGTCGGCGACACCGGCAAGGAATTCGGCGTGCCCCGCGACCTGCTGGCGGGGCAGTTGCTCTACCGCGACACCTTCTGGCCCTACGGCCCCTTCCCCGTCTATCTGAACGCCGGACTGATGGGAGTCTTCGGCACCCATGCCGACGTGTTGCTGGTTGCCGCCCGCCTGCTGGGTTTGGCGGTCTGCCTGATGGTCTACCGGCTGGCCCGCCGCTGCACCGGGCCGACGGGGGCCCTGGCGACGGCGAGCGTCGTTCTGGCCGTTTCGGGAACCTCGGGCTTTTTCGCGGTGCCCTATTCCTTCGCCACCCTCTGGGCCTGCCTGCTGGGACTGCTGGGCATGGAATGCCTGCTGGACGCCGGGCCGAGCCGGCGCCCGTTTCTCTGGCTCCTGCTGGCCGGTGCCGCCGGTGCCGGACTGCTGCTGGCCAAATTCACCGTCCTCCTGCCCCTGGCCATCCCCGCCCTGCTGACAAGCTGGTCCATAGCCCGGCACGAAGGGAAAACGAGTTTCCCCCGCCTGCTTTCGCTGCTCGCCTGCTTTGCCGCGCCCTCCCTGCTCGTCGCCCTCCCCGTCTATGCCTGGTTCGCCTGGCGGACGGGATGGGACTCCTTCGCCCTGCAAGCTCTGGGCGGTTTCCACCGTCACAACATTCACTACGGTTTGCTCTATCCCTATCTCTGGCGAACCATGCGGCTGGGAAACGGACACGGTTTCCGCGAGCTGGCGGCGGCAAGCCTGGTCTGGGCCGTCCTGGTGCTGGCGGCCTGGGGGGCGGCAACCGTCCTGCTGGCCAGACGGCGGCCGGTCGCCGCCTGGCCAGCCACGCTTATGGTCCTCTATGCCTGCCTGAATCTCAGCCAGATGAATTCCACGGTCCACGTCCCCTACGTGTTCCCCGCCGTGCTGGTGGCCGCCCTGTGGGGAACCACGCTGCTGGAACACGTCGGCCCGGCCTGGCTGCGGCTCCTCCGCTACGCCGCCCTGCTCTTCTTTCTGGCCATCCCGCTTGCGCGCCTGCCGCTCCTCCTGCGGAAAACCGTGCGTCTCGAAACCGCCTCCGCCTCCCTCCGCTTCGCCGAGCAGCCGGGCCTCGCCCTGGCCCGGACCGTGGCCCTGGTGCAGGCCGAATCCCCGCCCGGCGAACCGGTCGGGATTTTCACCGGCCACGATTTCCTCTATCAGATTCTCGACCGCCCCAACCGGCTGGGCTACTACTACACGCTCTACGAACCCTTCTGGCGTCCCTGGGCCGAGGAACGCTTCCTCCGCCGATTCCGCGCCGCCGACTTCCGCCTCCTCGTCACCCATACCAACGAATCCTTCAGCCACGCCTACATCCTCGACATCCACCAAACCAGAGAGCGAATCCTCGGCCAGCTCTTCGCCGACTACGATCCAATCAGCGGCGACGACTGCCTCCCCTACGTGGTCTGGAGGCGCCGAACCGCACCGGAAAGAAACTGTTCGAAATAACGGGGCAAAAGTATCCTTTCAACCTCCCGGCAAGCCAACAGGTTCCGCCGCGGAATGTCCAGCCAGCCTGGCTGGTAAAATTTCAAAAAAAACCATGAAATTGTGCCTGGTCGCCGTTGACCCAGTTGCGGACGGCGGTACATTTGAACCGTTCCCGAACCAATCGGAGCATCGCCGCCAGGGGATGCGGGACCGATTGGGACAAGCGGCGGAAACGACTCGACTTCTTTCCCAATTTGGCTCCGGCAGGTCCCTCCTCCCTCCCTCCTTCCTCCCTTCTCTCTTCCCTTCCCCTGCCGGAGCCTCTTTTTTTGCCCCGGCCCGTTCGACCGAGTTTGACTTGCTCCCTTCTCCCGCCGACCTATGTTCTCCGTGACCATCCGGATTCAGGAGCAGTCCCATGAAGCTCGTGCGCCTTCCCTTCCCCCTTCGCAGCCTGACGTGGTGCTGCGGCCTTGGTTTCGCGGCCACCCATTCGGCGAGCGCCGCCCTGCCCGCTCCCGACCCGGTCCGGGTGCGGGAAATCGCCCGCCTGCTGCCCCCCTCCCCCCAAGTTTTCGGGGCGCCGATTGGTGACCGGCAGAGCTGGAACCGCTTGGCCCAGCACCCCGCCTATGCCCGGGTGATCGAAACCGCCGAAAAAGCCTTGGCCCGGCCTTTCCCCGACCAGCCCGACGACCTCTTTCTCGATTTCTCGCGCACCGGCAACCGGACTCGCTGGCAGAAGGTGGCCGGCGAACGGCGCGAGCGCATCGCCACCTACACCCTCGCCGAGTGCGTCGAAAACCAGGGCCGTTTTCTGGCCCCCATCGCCGAGGCCGTCGCGGCCCTCGCCAGCGAAAAGACCTGGGTGATGCCCGCCCATGACCGGAATCTCGCCAACTTCTCGGGCAAGGTGGTGGACATCGACCTCGGCTCCTCGGGACTGGCGATCAATCTGGTCATGGCGGACGCCCTGCTCGGGGACCGGCTGCCCGCCGCGACCCGCGTCCTGATCCGCGCCCAGCTCGACCAGCGGATATTCACCCCCTTCCGGGCCATGGCCGCGGGCGAGCGCCCCGCCAACTGGTGGCTGACCACCACCAACAACTGGAACGCCGTCTGCCTGGCCAACGTGGTGAATGCCGCCCTCTGCCTGATTCCCGACCCGGCGGACCGTGCCTTTTTCGTGGCGGCGGGCGAACGCTACTCGCGGAACTTCCTGGCCGGGTTCCCGGCGGACGGCTACTGCACCGAGGGCGTGGGCTATTGGAACTACGGTTTCGGCCACTATCTCCTGCTGGCCGAAGGCATCTGGCAGGCCACCGGCGGCAAGCTCGACCTGCTGGCCGACGACCATGTCCGCCAGGCCGCCCTCTACGGTGCCCGCATCGTCATTCTCGACGGCGTCTGCCCGGCCTTCGCCGACTGCGGCGTCACCGCCCGGCCCTCGGCCGCCTACATGGGCTTCATCAACCGCCGCTTCCGTCTGGGGCTGCGCGAATGGGAGACGACCGACCTCACCTCCGCCTCCGGCAATCTCATCGAGGGCATGCTCTGGTCCTTCCCGAATTCGGCCACCGCCCAGCCGCCTGCGACAGCCAGCGTGGACGGCGGCGGGTTGCGGGACTTCTTCGACTCGGTCGGCATTCTGATCGCCCGGCCCGGTCCGGCCAGCCCATGCCGCCTGGGGGTCGCCCTGAAAGGCGGCAACAACGCCGAGCACCACAATCACAACGACGTGGGCGCCTACGTGGTCGTCCTCGACGGCGACCCCGCCCTGCTCGATCCCGGCGGCGAAGTCTACACCGCCCGCACCTTCAGCAACCAACGCTACGAAAGCAAGGTGCTGAATTCCTTCGGCCATCCCGTGCCCGTGGTGGCCGGCCAGCTCCAGCGCACCGGCCACGAGGCCCGGGGCAAGGTGCTGGCCGCCGCTTTCACCGACGCCGCCGACCGTTTCGTCCTGGACCTTGCCTCCGCCTACGACGTCCCGGCCCTGCGGAGCCTCGAACGGGAATTCCTCTACTCCCGCGAGGGCCTGGGCTCGCTCGCCGTCACCGACCGGGTGGCCTTCGCCGCGCCCCAGACCTTCGGCACCGCTATCGTCACCCTCGGCGACTGGCAGCAGCCCGATCCGTCCACCATTCTCGTCTACGACTACCGCGCCGCCCTCCGGGTGACCATCGCCGCCACGGGCGGAGAAATCGCGGTCAGCGAAACGGTTCTCGACGAGGACACCCATACCCGTCGACCGCCCCGGCGGCTGGGCATCGACTTCGCCGCCCCCGTGACCGCCGCC
>LVAZ01000252.1 GCA_001603055.1 Victivallales bacterium Lenti_02 | reverse complement strand
GAGACCACTATACAACAACCGGATCATAATACAACGGAATAACCGGACGAAACACTAGGACGGCTGGGCGGCGAGCGTGTCGGAGAGGTCGTAGAACTCGTCGTCGGCGAAGAAGGGGAAGGTGTGGCGCTCCTGGTCGGTGCGGTAGCGTCCCACCGAGTCGGCGCGCACCGGGATGCGGGCGAGGGGGAAGCCGAGATAGCCTTCGAGGCGGGACACGGTTTCCTCCTGCTTGAGGACGAAGTCCTCGAAGCGCACGGCGGTCCAGCGGGCGGGCTTCGGGGTGGCGCGGACGATCTCGACCTGGTACTTCCAACTGATGGCGCGGCGGTGGCGCAGGTCGTCGGTGCGGTCGTAGGGGACGCCGAAATCCCCGAGGTCGTCGGTCAGATGGCCGCCCAGGATGCTGTCGCGCGGGTCGCGCACCCAGTGGATGTAGTGAATGTCGGGGAAGAGGCGGACGATCCAGGGGAAGACGAGGGTGGTCTCGGGCAGTTTCCAGCCGCGCCGGGGGGCGTCGCTGGCGAGCACCGAGGAGAGGAAGGACTCGACCAGCCGGGTGAAGGCCGGGTCGATGGGCATGGTGTGGAGACTCGCGAAATCCCAGCGCATGCCGCCGAGATGGCGGACGTGCCTGGCCATGACGCGGCAGGCCTCGTACATGTCGCCGGGGGGGAGCAGGTCGCCCGAGCCGTTGAGCTGGGCGCCCATGTAGACGCCGCTCGCGCTGAGGGTGTGGGACATGGCCCGGGTGCCGCCGTGGCCGCGGCCGATGATGGTGATCAGCATAACCGTCTACGCCTCGTGTGGGGTTCCGTTTCCGAACCGGAGTCGGGAAATCACGGGGGCAGACCCTACTGCCGCGGCGGCGGAATGCCAGCGGACAAAGACATTCTTGCACGGTCCGGCCCGCAGGCGGAACTCGCGGGAAGGGGTTGCGGAACCGCGCGGGCGAGGTTATGTTTTGCACTCGCATACCGGGCCTTGCCCTGGCAAGGCGCGCCGCCGGGTGAAGTGATGGGCGGCCCGGGCGCATCCATGGGGCCCGCCTGTTTTTCGGCATTTGTTTTTTCTCGCTGCATAGCGATCGTTTCCAACCCATCCCAAAGGAGCCTCCCATGACCATCAAGATCGGTATCAACGGGTTCGGCCGCATCGGCCGCAACGTCTTCCGCGTGATCAAAGAGACTGGCGCGGACGTGGAAGTGGTCGCGATCAACGACCTGGTCAAGCCCGCCGCCCTGGCCCACCTGCTGAAGTACGACTCGGTCATGGGCCGCTATCCCGGCAAGGTCGAGGCGACCGAGACCGGCATCGTCGTCGACGGCAAGCCGATCATCGTCTCCGCCGAGAAGGACCCGGCCAACATCAAGTGGGCCGCCGCCGGCGCCGAGATCGTCCTCGAGTCCACCGGCTTCTTCCGCGACCGCGCGGGCATCGAGAAGCACTTCGCGGGCGGCGCCAAGAAGGTGCTGCTCTCGGTTCCCTCGAAGAAACCCGAGGACGTGGACGCCACCATCGTCTACGGCGTGAACCACACCACCCTGAAGGCCGAGCACAAGATCGTCTCGAACGCGAGCTGCACCACCAACTGCCTGGCCCCCCTGGCCAAGGTGCTGCATGAGGCCTTCGGCATCAAGCACGGTCTGATGACCACCATCCACAGCTACACCAACGACCAGAAGGTCATCGACGCCCCGCACGAGGACCCCCGCCGCTCGCGCAGCGCCGCCGTCAACATGATCCCGACCTCGACCGGCGCCGCCAAGGCCGTCGGCCTCGTCATTCCCGAGCTGAACGGCAAGCTGAACGGCACCTCCGTCCGCGTTCCCACCCAGTGCGGCTCGCTGGTGGACTTCGTGGCCGTCCTGGACAAGGAAGTGACCAAGGACGAGGTCAACGCCGCCATGAAGGCCGCGGCCGAGAAGTGCGTCTGCGAGGGTGGCCTGGCCGGCGTCCTCGAGTACTGCACCGACCCCATCGTGCTCACCGACATTCTCGGCGACTCCAACACCAGCATCTTCGACAGCCTCGAAACCATGGTCATCGGCAAGACCATGGTCAAGGTCGTGAGCTGGTACGACAACGAGTTCGGCTACAGCAGCAAGTGCGTCGATCTGATCAAGATGATGGCGAAGTAGCCCGTCCCGGAATCCCTTTGCTTCCCCGCGCCCCGGCCCGCCCTGCGGACCGGGGCGTTTTCGTTCCGGCGGCACGCCCCGCGCCCGGGGACGGGCGCCTCTCCAACCGCTCCGGCTCGCGGGGGCGGGGCGGCGGCTACTCGGTCTGCTGGGCGTGGAGGCGGGCGTAGAAGCCGCCGCTGTGGACCAGTTGGCTGTGGGTGCCGTATTCGGCGATGGTGCCGTTCTCGACCACGCAGATATGGTGGCAGCGTTTGGCCATGGAGACGCGCTGGGAGACGATGATGGCGGTTTTGCCGACGAGGATGCGGGCGAGGGTGTCCTGAATCTTCCCCTCGGTGTTGGCGTCGAGGGCCGAGGTGCAGTCGTCGAGGATGAGCACCTCGGGGTTGGTGATGAGGGCGCGGGCGAGGGAGAGGCGCTGGCGCTGGCCGCCGGAGAGGCTCTGGCCGCGCTGGCCGATGAGGGTCTCGTACTGGACCTTCATGGTGAGGATGAAGTCGTGCAGCTCGGCGGCCTTGGCGGCGTTCATGATCTGCTCGGGACCGGCCTCGGGCACGCCGTAGCAGATGTTGTCGCGGACGGTGCCGCTGAAAATCTGGGCCTCCTGGGGGACCAGGCCGATGTGCCGGCGCAGGTCGGTCATGCGCAGTTTGCGCAGGTCGATGCCGTCGAAGAGAATCTGCCCGCCGGTCGGCTCGTGGAGACGGGCCAGCAGGTTGACGAGGGTGGATTTGCCGCTGCCGCTGGCCCCCATGACGCAGAGCCAGGTGCCGGCCGGGACGGTGAGGTTGACGTCCCGGAGGACGGGTTCCTCCTCGTCCTCTGGCTCGAAAGCCGGGTAGGAGAAGGAGACGTGGCGCAGCTCGATGCCCTTGGTGATGGGGACGGGGAAGTCGACCGCGTCGGGGGCGTCGGCGATTTTGACTGGATGGTCGAGCACGTCCACCACGCGCTGCAGGACCACCTGGAGGTTGCTGAAGAGGATGTTGAGGCTGGAGAGTTCGACCACGGGGCCGAAGAGGGTGAGGGCGGTGTTGCGGACGAAGAGCATCTCGCCGAGGGTCATCTTGCCGTCGAGCACCCACTTGGAGCCGAGGATGAAGGTCCCCACCTGGCCGGCGGCCGTGATGATGCCCATGGTGCGGCCCATGGTGGCGCTGACCCGCTGCTGGGTGATGGCGTCGCGCAGATGGGTCGAGATCAGGCGGCGGTAGTTGAGCTGCTCGGCGTGCTCGCGGCCGTAGGCCTGGATGGCCTTGATGGATTCGAGCTTCTGGGAGGTGAGGCCCCAGAGGCAGGAGTTGGTGTGGCGCAGCTCGCGGGTGAGATGCTGGATGATCGGCCGGGCCTGGTTGACGACGAAGATGTAGAGGGGCAGCAGGCCGAAGACGATGAGGCCCATCCGCCAGTTGGTGGCGAGGAGGATGCCGACGCCCACGACGATCAGCATGGTGCAGCGCACGATGCTGGTCATGGTGTGGACCATCTGGTCCTGGAGGACCGACACGTCGGAGAGGATGCGGGAGAGGAGGCGGCCGGGGCTGTGCGCCTGGTGGTAGGCCAGGTCCAGCTCCAGCACCTTGCGGTGCATGTCCTCGCGCAGGTTGCCGGTGATGCCCTGGGCCACGACAATCTGGCTGTGGGTGGCCAGGCGGGCCAGATAGTTCAGGGTGATTTGCGTGGCGAAGTAGAACAGCGCGAGGACCAGCAGCTTGCGCCCTGCCTCGGGGGGGCGGTTGGAGAAGGAGACACCCATATCCATGCGCCGCCCCATGCCCTCGGTGGGCAGGCGCCCCGCGCTGCGCTCGCGCTGATGGATGCTGCGCGGCGTGTGGTCGAGCTGGTCGGTGGTCTCGGTGGTGCGGACCACCAGGATGGTGTCCACCACGAGGCGGCCGTAGAAGCTCATCAGATAGGTCGAGCAGGAGTTGACCGAGATGAGGAAGAAGCAGAGGATGAGCACCCACTTGTGGGGGACCACGTAGCGCCGGAAGAAACGCCAGAAATGGCTTTCCTGGCCGACGCGCTCCTCCTTCTCGCGGCGGGGCGGCCGGTGGGGGTAGATGCGGTGGTGCTCCCTGAGGGCCATGGGCTACTCCTCCTCCTCGTCGTGGATGACGCCCGCGCCCATGTGCTTCTCGTAGAGCTGGCGATAACGGCCGTCGGGGATGGCCATCAGCTCCTCGTGGTTGCCCTTTTCGGCGATGAGTCCGCCGTCGAGCAGGATGATCTGGTCGGAATTGCGGATGGTGCTGAGCCGGTGGGCGACCACGAAGCAGGTACGGTTCACCAGCACCCGGTCCATGGCCTTCTGGATGGCCTGCTCGGAGTCGCTGTCGAGGGAGCTGGTGGCCTCGTCCATGATCAGGATGGCGGGGTCGGCGGCGACGGCGCGGGCGATGGTGATGCGCTGTTTCTGGCCGACCGAGAGTTCGACGCCGCTGTCGCCGACGATGGTGCTGTAGCCGTCGGGAAGGGTCTCGATGAAGCTGTGGATTTCGGCCACCTTGGCGGCGGCGACGATTTCCTCGCGGGTGGCGCTGGAACGGCCGTAGCGGATGTTCTCGTAGATGCTCACGTTGAAGAGGAGGGGCTCCTGGAGAACGATGCCGAACTGGCGGCGCAGCGCGTGCAGGTCGAGCCGGCGGATGTCGATGCCGTCCAGGAGCAGGCTGCCGCCGGTGACGTCGTAGAAGCGCAGGATGAGGTTGAGGATGGTGGATTTGCCGCAGCCGGTGGGGCCGATGAGGGCGATGGTCTGCCCGGCCTTGACGTGGAGGGAGAAGTCCTTGATGACGGGGCGTCCCTCCTCGTAGTGGAAGCCTACGTTCCGGAATTCCACCTCGCCGGTCAGGCGGTCGATGGGGACGGCGTCGGCCGCGTCGCCCACCTCGGGGACTTCGCCGAAAATCTCGAAGAGCCGGTCGGTGGCGATGGAGACGTTCTGCAGTTGGCGGACCAGTTCGGAGAAGCGGACGGCGGGGCCGAGGAGCTGGACGGCGTAGGCGGAGAAGGCCACGACGTCGCCGTACTGGATGTCGCCCACCAGCACCAGGGCGCAGCCGAGAAAGTAGATCACCGACTGGCCCAGGCTCTGGATGAGCTGGGTGTTCATCGAGAAGGTGTTGCTGGCCAGGGCGGCCTGCCTGCCCATGCCCAGAGTGGTGGTCGAGTGGCCGTGGAAGATGTCGTTCTCGCGCTCCTCGGCGCCGAAGCTCTTCACGGCGACGTTGCCGACCAGGCGGTTCTGCACGCCGCCGGACATGCGGTCGGCCGCCGCCCAGGCCCCCTTGCTGGCCACCCGGATGCGCCCGATCGTGAGCCGGTAGTTGAGCACGAAGACGGTGACGATGATGCAGAGCAGCACGGCCAGGCGCCAACTGATGAGGAAGGTGGCGGAGATGGCGAAGGCGGCGCAGACCAGGTCGGAGATGATGTTGATGCTCTGGGCGGTGACCATCTGCTGGACGGTGCCGCTGTCGCCCATCAGACGGTTGACGATCTTGCCGGTGCTGTTTTTGTGGAAGTAGCGCTGGGAGAGCCGGAGCAGGTGCTCGTAGAGCGAGACGCGGATGTCGTAGACGAAGCGCTGGCCGACGTAGGCGATGCCGAGGGTCTGGAGATAGCCCGCCATGGAGGAGATCAGCGGCAGGGCGATCATGCAGATGGCCAGGCCCACGAACTTCTCCCGCTGGCCGTTGGTGAGCACGTCGTTGATCATCGCCCGCATGACCAGCGGCGGCAGCATGACCAGCACGGACAGGACCACGGTCAGCCCGAACAGCAGGAAGAGCCGCGTGCGGTAGGGACGCACGTAGGGCAGCATGCGGGTGAAACTGCCGGCTGGCTGCGGCATGGTGTCGGGTCCGGGCCTAGAGGTCGATGTTGAACAGATAGAACCACAGGCAGGAATGCCCGTAGTAGATGCGCGCCTCGGCGGTGGTGCCGGGGGGGATGGCGAGGCCCTGGTTCTGGAAGTCGCAGTAGGCCACGCGGTAGGTGGACTTGCCTTCGGCCTGGATGACGTTGCGCAGGCTCTGCACCTCGCCCTTGAAGTAGATGGTCTTGACGCCGCGGTAGGGGGCGAGGATGGCGCTGTAGCGCAGGCCGGGAACAAGGCGGGCCGCGTGGCGCTCGCCCACCCGCAGCTTGAGCACCTGCTGGTCGCCGCCGAAGATTTCGTAGAGGACCGTTTCCGGCCGGACCAGCTCGCCCACCACGAACTCGTAGCGCAGAATCTGGCCGGCGATCGGGGCGCGGATCTGGCGGGCGCGGACCTGGGCCTCGGCCCGCCGGACGGCGTCGTTCAGGGCCCGGAGTTCCTGCCGCATGGCCCGGAGTTCGGTCTGGTAGGTGGCCTGGTCCTTGGCGAGGAGCAGGTCGTAGATGGCGAGGTCCTTGGCCAGCAGGGAGGCCAGCTCGGCCTGGGCCAGTTTCTCCTTGAGTTCCTCGTCGTCGAGGGCGGTTTTGGCCTTCAGGCCCCGCTCCACCAGTTGCTTGGTGAGGGCCAGCTTGGCCTGGGCGTTCTGCAGTTGCAGGCGGGCGATGTTGACGGCGTCGGCGTGGTTGCGCTTCTGCTCGGCGAGGGCGACCTGGCGGCGTTCGAGATCGACGGCGATTTCGGCCTCGCGGCGCTCCAGGTCGGCCTGGGACCGGTCCACCCGGCGCTGGGCTTCCTCGAAGGAGGCCTGTTCCTGTTCGGCGTTGAGCTGGACGAGAAGCTGTCCCGCCTCGACCTGGTCGCCGGTGCGGGCGAGAATCTCGGCCACCGTGCCGGTGGTGCCGGGGCGCACTTCGGCGTACTCCTCGGTGGTCACGTAGCCGGAGCCCGTGGCGTAGCGCTCCACCTTGACGAGGATGCCCGCCGCCACCACGCCGCCGACGAGGATCAGCGCGCCGAAGGAGTAGAGCCAGCGGCGGAGGCGCGCCTTTTTGCGGCTGATCGGCAGGTCCTCTCCGATTGTGGTTCGGATGTCACCCATGGCGGCTGGTCCCCCGGTGGCCTAGAGTTTCTTCTTCTTGATGCTCAGGAAGTCTTTGGCGAGCATGCGGATGCCTTCCGCCTCGTCGCCGTAGCGTTTGACGCAGAGATTGCACTCGGCGCAGTTGCGCTCGTAGCAGTTGCGGTGGACCCGGGCCGGGTACATCTTGCGGAACGCCTCGTAGCATTCGTCGGAGCAGAAGCAGTAGCGTTCCTGGGTGGCGCCGAAGGCCACGTGGACCATGTGGAAGCCGTCCTTCTCGGTGTCGGCGGGTTCGCCGCACCAGCCGCAACTGATCTGCATGCGCTCGACCACCAGCTTGTGGCGCTGGTCGATCTCGTTCTCGTTCCAGACGTATTCGATCCAGTCGTAGGCGTCGCGCGGGATTTTGGCGACCACCATGTCGTCCCGGAGAACCAGGCAGACGCCGGGTTTCAGGGTGTAGCAGCGCTCGCCCTCGACGATGCGGTCCGAATTGCGCAGATGCACGCGGACCGGGCCCGCCTGGGGCATGTCGAAGCGGTGCCAGCCGCAGGACTCGCAGATGGTGGCGAAGAGGTGCTGGCGGAGATGGTCGCCGCAGACGGGGCAGCGCCCCATCTTGATGACGTGCATTTTCTTGATGGAGTCTTCGGCGGCGCTGAAGACTTCCTTGGCGGCGACTTTCTGGAGCTGCTGGGCGCGGCTGCCGTCCTCGTCGTCGAGGATGGTGATGTCCATCGCGATGTTGTCCTGCTGGTCCTGCGGCAGGATGACGCGCTCCAGAGACTCGGCTTCGGGATCGTCTTCCAGGGGCTCTCGGCCCAGCCCCAGCAATTTGCTCAGTTTGGCCATGTCCGGCCTCCTTTCGGCATGCGTGGTAAAGCGGCGCCCGTCATCTGGCCAGACCGTAGCCGCTGGCGTGCTCGTAGTCCATCAGGGCGCCGAGCAGCTCGGCGGCGGTCTGGGTGAGGCTTTGGTTGATGTTGGTCAGGTCCTTCTGGGCGTCGAGCACGTTGCGGCTGCTCGCTTCGCCCAGGCGGAAGCGCTCGTTCTCGGCCTCGAGGGTGCGGATGGCGGCCTCCTGGGCCTTGACCAGAAGGGCGAGCCGTTCGGCGGCGTGGCGGAAGTACAGCTCGCCGTTGCGCAGTTCGGCGCGGATGTCGTCGGCGGTTTCCGCGAGACGCTCGTTCAGCTCGCCGATGCGGGCCTGCCAGCGGGCGCGCTGGGCCTGTTCGGCGCGGAAGCCGAGGGGCCGGGTGTAGACCAGCGTCACCTCGCCGCCGAAGCGGCGGTCGGAGGCGAGCAGGTCGTTGCCCACGGGGAGATATTCGTGTTCGCCCTGCCAGTGGGCGCCGAGATGGAGGGCCACGTCCGGCTTCAGGCTGTCGCTGGCCCGTTCGGATTCGGCGAGGGCGGCCTGCCGCTGGGCGAGGATCGTCCGGTAGGTGGCGCGGGTGTCGAGGACCGCCGCGAAATCCATGGCCCGGGGCATTTCCGCCTTGGCGGCCCAGTCCACCAGTTCCGCAGGCTTGAGGACGGTGCGGGGTTCCGTGTTCTCGCCCGCGAGGCGCCGGAGCTGCACCAGCGCGGCCTCGATCCGGCGCTGTCCCAGCACCTCGTCGGCCCGCCGCAGTTCCAGTTCCATCAGGGCGGGGGCGATCTGGTATTCGGGGACCACCCGGAGGCCCACCAGCTCGGTGGCCTCGTCGAACAGTTTCTGGGAACGCAGGGTGGACTGCTTGGCGACCTCGGCCAGGGCGTGGGCCTGCTGAAGGTTCAGATAGGCTTTTTCGGTGTCCCGGCGCAGGTCTTGCAGTTCCCGGGTCAGGTCGGCCAGCACGGCATGGTATTCGGCGAGGGTGCGGGCGCGGTCGAGGTCCCATTGCCGGAAGCCGCGGTCGCGCAGCAGGGGAATGCGGACGCGGAGGCCGACCAGGGTCTGGTAGTAGGTGTCCTGGTCGGCGGGGTTGTGGAACCAGCGTTCGGCGGTGCCGAGAGTGAGGTAGGCGCCCGGCTGCACGGGCAGCTCGATGCCGCCCTGGATCTCGGCGGCGTTGTTGGTGAGGCTCCGGTAGTCGCGGCTGCCGGGAACGCTGCGGGAATGGTCGGCCGTGCCGAGCGCCGCGTAGACGCTGGGGTCGCCGAAACCCTCCAGCTCCTCGTGCCGGAGCAGGTACTGCTCGACCCGGTAGCGGGCGGCTTTGACTTTGGGGCTGGCGGTCCAGGCGGACCGGACCAATTCGCCCAGCTCGCCGTCCACCCCGCCGGCCAGGGAAAGCGCGGAAGCGATGAGGAAAACGCCGAAAAGCGTCCACTGGGAAAGATAGTGTCTAGCCATAGCTGCGGCAGGGGCTAGTCGAAGCCCCAGATGCCTCCGGACGGTTTTCCTTGAAGGGGCTGCGCGGGGGGAAACCCTGATGCCGTGTTAGGGAAGATAATGTAATCCCCGCGCCAGCCATGTCATCAC
>LVAZ01000251.1 GCA_001603055.1 Victivallales bacterium Lenti_02 | reverse complement strand
CCATCGCCCTCCCGGTAGAGAAAAGGACTGTGGGCCCGCCGGGGCGGCTCCGGGGGCGTGGCGGGCCAGTAGCCGACGAACATCTTCGCGGTCCAGCCGCCGTAGCCTTCATGCCGGACGGGCGAATCGGCCCCGCGCGGCCGGTTGGTGCCGATGAGAACCACCTCCAGGTTTTCGTCGGCCTCGGCATTGGCGAGAACCTGGGCGGGATAAACCGAGGCGTTGGTGAGACTGTCGCCGACCATGAGCACGCGCAGCGACGCCTTGGTCCGGCTGGGCACCACGCGCAGCACGGTGCTGGCGGAGGCGATGATGGTATTTCCATCGTCGCGGATGTCGAGGGTGAAGGGATAGTCGCCCGCGTCCTCCGCCTGCGGGCTGAACACCCAGCGCTCCTCCTGCTGGCTACCCTTCGCGCAGCTCACGTCAAAGGCGTAGTTGGCCGGATTGACGGCCAGAATGGTGTTGGCAAAGTAGAGATTCGTCTCCAGTCCCGGCGTCGCGTAGATCACGGGCGGCAGCAACAGGCGGAGACTCGGGGCCGGGGCGGAATCCAGCGCGCCCGCAGGCAGCGCGCAGGCCAAGAGGGTAAAGGCAAGATGTTTCATGGCAAACTCCCGAACCGTGTCAGCGGGCGTAGTACAGGGTGATGTTGCGCATCCAATAGTCGATCTGCGGAGCCGTCGGGCACATCCCGATGCGGATCATCTTGTAGAGTTCCGTCTTCGCCCCGTCGATGGGAACCACGAATTTCTGCCATTCCCCGGTCGGAGTGCCATAGGCGACCGAGTCGTACTTGCCCTTTTCGTTGGCGTCCTGATAGGCGAACATGACCAGCGGGGCTTTGACCGCCGTGGCGCCGTTCCCCTGCCGGAACTTGAGTTCCAGGGAAATCGCCTGGGCGCCGACCAGACTTTCCCGGGGCAGCTCGAGGATATACTCGGGAAAAACCCAGTAGTCCCGGCCCTTGCTCTCAGGCGTACCCATTTCGAAGTCGAAGACCGTCGAGACCTTCACGGCCTGCTCCGCCTCGTCGAACTCGAAGGTGGATTTCCCGGAGCTGTTGTGCCGCCAGCGGGTGGAATTCATGAAATCGAAGGTCTCGGCACGCAGCCCCGAGTAGTCCAGAAACGGCACGCACACCCCGGAATAGGGGTGGTTGGCATCGGTCAGCCGGATGTCGTAGCGGGCCAGCGGACAGGCGGTGGGGTCCAGCTTCCAGGTCAGCGCGATCTCGCTCCGGGGTTCAAGTATTTGTTCGGTCTGGGCGGGTGCCGCCACGATCCGCATGCCTTCGGGCAGCACCAGGCGAGGGGCGATGGCAACGGCCTCCCGGCTAAAGTTGAAGACATTGACCCGGAATTGGTTGGATTCGTCCCGGTAATGGTCGCGGCTGTTCTGCGGAAAGCTCCAGTGGTCGAATTGGTAGACAATCGGCGAATGCACCCGCTGGACAGGCTGGTACTCCCGCGCCTGCCGCAACAGAGCCATGGCCTTGGTCTCCGTGTCCAGGGCGGTGGCCGACACCGCCTCGGGATCGAGGGTCGCATAGGCCATCCCGCCGACGAAGGTCAGCGGCGTGCCCGTCAATTCCCGCCCGTCGATGGAGCGTGCCGAGCGCCAGGGCAGACCGGCCGGATCGACCGTGCAGGCGTCTTCGCTGCCCGTGTAGAGGACCGCCGTCAGCTCCGTCCGGTCCGAGTTGCCGAAGACCCGGAGAATCGTGACGTTCTCCGGCTTGTCCCGCCAGTCGCCGAGGTACTCCTTTCCGGCCAGTTCCCGGACACTGTGCAGATAGGCCGCCAGCGAACGCAACGGCGTGAAATGGTAGTCCATCATGCCGAAGTTGTTGTTGTTTTCCTGGAAAAACGGCAGGGTGAAGGCGAAATATTTCTCCACGCCGGCCGCCTTGGCCTCGACCGCCTTCATCGTGATCCACAGCGCGCTTTTCATGTCCTCGCCGGGCGACGGATGCAGACTGCCAAGCGGACCGCCGTAGGTTTCGGTCACTTCTGCTGGCGGCAACCCCCGCGACCAGGGCTTGCCGCTCTCGGTTATCCACAGCGGCATGCCGGCCTTGCGGTGCCCCGCCATCATGTCCCGGTAGATTCCGATCAGGTTGACCATCGATTCCGGACTGCTGTAGGTGTGGAATGAGAATGCATCGACATAGTCGAGCAGGCCGTTGGCGATGCTCGAACGGACCGAGGACTCCGCACCGGTTCCCCGGCAGAAGGGCGCGCCCACCAGCGGCAGGTCGTTCCCGGCCATCGCATAGCCCGCGACCTTGATCGTCGGCAGATAGGCCTCGCCGGGAATGTCGTAGATGTCGTATTCGTTCAGCACATGGAACGCCATCAGGCCTGCCCGGCGCCGCTCCAGCAGTGTGGCAATGGACTCGTCCAGCCCCAGCAACCGCCGGGGCGGCGGGCGACGGCCGATTATCTTGCCGCCGTCATAGTACCAGCTCGGGAAATCGGCGAAGCAGAAAATCGAGCGGAAACCGGCCTCGCCCGCCAGCGTGTAGAACTCGTCCCGGCTGGTGCTGATCGTGCCCCGGACCGGCTCCAGGCCCGGATAGTTGCACCACTCGCGGTTGCTACGGATGCCATACCGGACCAGCAGCTCCACCAGTTGCCGCCGCCGCTGTTCCGGGCGGCTGGAAATCAGCCCCTCGATCGCGTAGAACGGGTCCGCCTCCCCGGCAAACGACGACAGGGACGCCACCCCGAAAACCAGTTCCAGTTCGGGAAAACGAACCTCAAAATAGCCGGCCGGAAAGGTCTCCGTCACGGCCAGGGCCTTGTCCCGGACCGTGGCCCGCCCGGTCTGTCCCGTGGGCTGGCCGCTGTAGTCGGCGATTTCGTAGACCAGTTCCCTGCCCTCCGCCAGTT
Source organism: Victivallales bacterium Lenti_02 (assembly GCA_001603055.1). Lineage (GTDB taxonomy): Bacteria > Verrucomicrobiota > Lentisphaeria > Oligosphaerales > Lenti-02 > Lenti-02. Next base: position 847 of record LVAZ01000251.1, on the reverse strand, counting down.
TGCCGGCCTGGAAGACCAGGGTTCGGACCTCGCCGGGGTTCGGGAAAAAACAGCCGATGTCCTCCCCCGTCGTCATCGGCACCTCCTTCGCCCCAGCCAGCAAACCGGCAACCAGCCACAGCGCCAGAATCCCCACTCGGGAGAAAGACAACCGGAAAGCGGGAGTGTCATTGGTCATGGCCATTCCTTCCGTTCGCACATTCAGTCCTGCACACTCCGCCATTGTATCCCCGCAACCGCCAGGATGCCAAGTCCTCCCCACCTGCCGATTTCGGCCTTCGTGGCGGAAGGTATTTTGGGATTCGGGCGGAGCGGGGTATGTTCTGCCTGCAACCATCATCCTTCGGAGGATCAAGCCCTGTGACCCGAGAGCGCCATGCCGACCTGCGACCGAGTCCCGCCGCCTGCGAGTGGCTGGTGGAGGCCCTGTCCCCCGACGCCCTGCACGAGGCGGTGCGCGGGCTGGGCCGCGAAATCGGCGAACTCATTCCGGGCTTCACTCTGTCCCACAAGACGCTGACGCGGCATTCCGTGCGGACCCTGCTCGCCCGCAGTCTCGGCCGCCACCCTCTGCTGACCGGGCGCATCTGCCTTTCCCCGACGGCCCCCTGGCAACCGTGGCGCAAGGTGCTCGATCTGCTCGATGAACCCTGGCTTCTGGACCATTGGCGCCCGCTCTGCCGCCACTACGGACCCGCGCTGGCCGTGGCCATGTGCCTGGACGAGCGGGAGGACATCTGCGACCGGGGCGAACGGCTGCTGAAACTCACCGCCTTCTGGCGCGGAGCCTACCCCCGCCCCGCCGTCCTCCCTCCCGGATGGAACGAGCTGCTCCACTTGCTTGCCC
>LVAZ01000250.1 GCA_001603055.1 Victivallales bacterium Lenti_02 | reverse complement strand
GCCGCCCATGCCGCCCATGCCGCCCATGCCGCCCATGCCGCCCATGCCGCCCATGCCGCCCAGAGTGCCTCCGGAGGCCTGGTCCTGGCTGCTGAGTTCGACGCTGCGGATGAAAAAGAGATATTTGGCGGCGGGGCTGTGGAAACTGTTCAGAAAATCGCTGACCGCCTGGACGGAACCGGTCACCGACAAGTCGATGGGAATGGAGTGGTAGAGTTCGTCCTGCCGCGTTTGCAGCAGCATGGGCCGGGCAATGTTGTTGATCATGGCCACCTTGTTCTCAATGGCCTGGACCACGATTTCCTCGACGATGCTGAACTGCCGGAAGAGTTCGGGCATGTCCTCCCTGCGGGGGATGACGTTCTTCTGGGTGTAATCCTCGAAGGACAGATACTGGCTCTGGGTGGTGAGGCCGATTTCGGCCTCTTCGAGCCGGGTCGACAAGCGGTTCACCTTGGAACGCAGCTCCTGGACCGCCCGGTAGGGGTCGGGGTCGAACTTGACTTCGATGCGGTATTTGGCGTGGAGCTGGTTGCGGAGACGCCCGAAGCGCTCCTTGGCCCAGTCCTCGTTCTGCTGGGCCGTCGCCCGGTTCTCGTCGCTGAGCTTGACGTTCTCCTTCTGGACGGTGTCGAAGAACTTGAACTCGCTGTCGAGCTTGGCCCTGCTGGCGTCCGCCTGCTTCATGGCGCCGATCAGCAGCCAGGAAACCGCGACGACGCCGACGAAGCAGAGAACGGAGACCAGTACCAGCCCCCAGTTTTTCTTTAGGAAATCCACGTGTTCACCTCGGTTCGGAGGATGCCGGACGGAGAGTTGCCCCGATTGCCCGTCATCTCATTCCTTCCATCATGCCCATGCCGTCCATGCCGGAGACTCCGGCTCCTCTTCCTCCGCCCGAAATCTGGCTGTACGGCACGGGCTGCTTGAGCTTCACCTGAATCACGAAGGATGCCAGGTTCCTGACCGTGCTGGGGGGGAAGTACTGTTTGAATTCGGTGTAGGTCTTGTCGCCGTCGAAGAGTTCGGATCTGCGCAAGTTGGTGAGATACAAGGATTCGAGCGTACCGCTCAAGTCCTCGACCTTTTCCTCTTCCGCAGCCGTCTCCTGGCTGTCGTCCAGGGGGCCGACCACCCGGGGGGGGGCGGCCGGGGCCTGCGCGGCTCTGCCGACATCGCTGAAGGTGACGCTGTAGCCGGTGATCTCGAAGCCGGAGATCATGACTTCGGTCTCCACCGGCCCGGCGGGAGCGCCGCCGCCGCCGCCGAACATGTCGCCGCCGCCGCCGCCGGGCATGGCTCCGCCGCCGCCGCCGAACATGTCGCTGCCGCCGCCGCCGCCGAACATGTCGCCGCCGCCACCGCCGCCGCCGACGGGAACCGCGACGGCCGGGCGCATCTCGCCGATGACCGGCTTGATGGAGACGAGCCAGAGGTTTTCCGGCTTGAGGCGCTGGAATTCGTTGATGATCCGCGGCCAGACGGCGCGCTGGGCGAGCAGGTCGCAGACGCTCTGGTAGCGGGCGTTGTTCTGGGTCTGGCTGGCCGTCGCCTGCCGGATGCCGTTGCTCAGCACCTCGGGCGCGATGCGCTCGGTGCCGAGGGCGTGGGCGGCGTTCGCGTAAAGCGAGGCATGGAACGCCACTCCCCGCCAGGCCACGGCGAAGATGAGCACAAAGAAGAACATGCTGAGCATCACATAGGGCTTCTTGCGCCGCAGGGCCTGCTGCCGGGTGATGCTCTCGGGCATCAGGCTCACCTCGATCGGGCAGGACATGCGGTAGCGGAGGCCGAGACCGATGACCTCGCTGAACATGTGGGCGACCTCCTCGAGCCGGGCGCGGTCCAAGGCGGGGCCGAGCTGGACGACGCCGAAGGGGTTGAGGTACTCGACCTCCATGCGCAGCTTCTCGGCGAAGAAGTGGTCGGTGTAGGTCATGGTGGAGCTGCCGCCGGTGAGATACAGCTTGACGGGGCGGTTGCCCTTCTGCTGGGCGCGGTAGACGCTGATCGAGCGGTTGATCTCGCCGTGCAGGCGGGCCATGACGTTGCGGATGATCTTCGAGACGGCGGCGGCGGTCTCGGACTCGGGCTCGGCGTAGGCGCCGCCCAGGGCCACGAAGCCGTGCCGCCGCTTGAGTTCCTCGGCCTCGGCGAAACCGATGCCGAACTCCTTGCCGATCTGCTGGGTGATCGAGTGCCCGGCGATCGGAATGGTGCGGGCGAAGATGCGGCCGCCGTCGGCGAAGAGCAGGTTGGTGCTGCGGCCGCCGATGTTCAGGATCATCGCGCAATCGTCCTGGCCGACCCGGTTGGCCCGCGCGGCGTTGTAGCAGGAGGCGGGGGCCACGTCCACCAGCAGGGGCTCGAGCCCGACCGCCTGGACGGCCCCGGTCATCTGCTCGACGATGTCGTTCTTGATGACCACGAACATCACGTCGATGTCCTCGCTGTCGGTGCCCGCCACCAACTGGTAGTCCCAGATGACCTCGTCCATGGGGAAGGGGACGTTCTGGCGGGCCTCGAACTCGACGATCTGGCGGATGCGGGTCTGGTCGTCGGAGAAGGGGGGGAGGCGGACGAAGCGGGTGAAGGCGGACTGGCCGGAGATGGAGAGGAGGACGCGGCGGGCGACGAAGTTGTTCTCGACGATCATCTGGCGGAGCAGGCCCGCCACCACGACCGAGCGGGAACTGTCGGTGAGTTCCTCCTCGTACTCGCGGTAGGCGAAGTTGACCAGCGTCACGGCTTCGCGCCCGGAATACTCGAACTCGCCGATCTTGATGCTGGTCGCGCCGATGTCGATCGCGAGAATTCGTTCAGCTCTTGCCATGGGGCTCTAGTTCCAGTGCCGGATTGGATTCGGTTGGAGAACAGCCATTGCCTTGCGCATGCGTGAGGCGGCTCAGCGGTTGGACGGAGTCTTGAGATGCTCGAAGAAGTCGTAGTCCAGGGGGGCGAAAGGAGTCTGGTCGCGGGTCAGCAGAGCCCCGTCGATCAGCTTCACCTGCCGGGAGTCCCGGGCCTGCCACCAGTTGGCGGCGGGGGGACTGGTGGGGGCGTATTCCTGGCTGCCCACGACCTGGCCGTCCACCACGGCCTCCACGTACACCCAGACACTGCCCCGGCCGACCCCCCGCTCCTTGCCGCAGTAGCGGCGCAGGAAGGCGGGGCGGACATAGACCACGGCGTTGCGCCGCGAGCCGTCGGACTCGATGTCCACGTAGACCGCCTTGGTCTGCAGGAGGACATAGAGGCCCTCGGTGGTGCGGATCAGCACGGACCAGCGCAGTTCGAGTTCGTCGAGCCAGCCGTCCCGGCCGCCGCCGCCCTGGGCGGTGTACTGGGTGTGGATCTGGAGCCACTGGCTGGTGGTCTTGGCCTGGGGGTGGCTCCGGTCCTTGTACTCGGGAGTGCGCGGGTTGTTGTAGTCGAACTTGTCGAATTTGACGGTGGTGCGCTGCTGTGCCTGGAGCCCGCCGGCCAGCAGGAGGCAAACGACCAGCGCCACAGCGGAGCTGCGCAAACGGTTCGATGTCTCCATACCTGCTTCTCCTGGTTTCGGGGGGAACCCACTCCGGTGCGGGCGGAGGGCCGAGGCACCGGAGAGACGATTGCATGACGACTGCGAGAGTACCATAGAGGCGCGGAACACCAAATCAAGGCTGTACCGGACCCATTTTACGCCCGCATGCAACCAACCGCAAATGCCGGGCGCGGAATATTCGTTGTCAGCCGGCCGTCCGCCAGCGCATGCGGGCGTTCACCGAATGGGGCAAGGGCCTGCGCCGACCGAGGTTACCCTCCTCGAAGGCGGCGGCGACCCCGCGCGGCACAATGCTGCTGGCGGCGGCGACTCGGCCCTCGCTTTCGGTGGTGCGGGCCTTCATCTCCTGCTGGGAGGCGAGGGCGGCGGCGCGGCGGATTTCGGCCCTGGCCTGGGCGATGCGCTTGTCGGTCTCCGCCTGGCTCAGGCGCAGCCGGGCGGCCACGTTGTCGTGCACGTCCACGTCGGCGATGTCGATCGACAGCACCTCGAAGCAGGTGCCGCTGTCGAGCCCGCGGGAAAGGACGTGGGCGCTGATGAGTTCGGGCCGTTCGAGGATTTCGCGGTGCGACTCGGCCCGGCCGATGGCGGTGACGATGCCCTCGCCGACACGGGCGACGATGGTCTCCTCCCCGGCCCCGCCGACCAGGCGGGCGAGGTTGGTGCGGACCGTCACCCGCGCCTTGGCCCCGAGCTGGATGCCGTCCTTCGCCACGGCGGAAATGACGGCGAGGCCGGAGTTGGCGGGCGGGCAGACGAGCACCTTCGGATTGACCCGGGTGTTGACCGCGTCGACCACGTTGCGCCCGGCCAGGTCGATGGCGGCCAGGTCGCGGAAGCCCACGCCCAGATCGGCCTTCTCGGCCGAGACCACGGCGTCGGTCACCGCCCCCAGATTGCCGCCGCAGAGCGCGTGGGCCTCGAGGTCCGCCAGGGGCACCCTGAGCCCGGCGTTCCAGAGCGTGATCATGCAGTCCACGAGGTATTCGGGATGCAGCCCGCGCAGGCGCGCGAAGGCCAGGTTGAAAATGGAGACGGGCAGGGCCACCGCCTTGGCGCGCAGCCAGACCCCGAAGAACATGGCGAACAGCAGCGCCAGAGCCAGCAGCAGGGCGAGCGGCACCGAGAGGAGTATCCACAGCATCGGGGACATGGCCTGGGTTTCCTTCACTGGCGGACCGGGATAGCGGCGTCGGGGAACGACCATACCACGCGCGGCGGCCCGCCGCCAGTCGGCGCGCGCGCGGCGCTGCCGGAACGGTCAGGTCGCGCGGTAGTTCGGGGCGTCCCGGATCACCGTCACGTCGTGGGGATGGGCTTCCTGGCGACCGGCGGGGCTGACCCGCATGACCTCGGCCTTGTCCTGGAATTCGGCGATGGTCCGGGAGCCGCAGTAGCCCAGCGCGAAGCGGACGCCCCCGGCGTACTGGTGGAGCACCTCGCCCACCGGCCCGCGGTAGGGGACCATGCCCTCGATGCCCTGGGGGACCAGCTTCGCGGCGTTCTCCACGTCGCCCTGGGAATAGCGCTCGCGGCTGCCCTTGCCGGTCTTCATCGCCTCGAGGCTGCCCATGCCCCGGTAGACGACGAACTGGCGGCCCTGGTGCAGGATGCGCTCGCCGGGGCATTCGTCGGTGCCGGCCAGGGCGGAGCCCATCATGACCGTCGAGGCGCCGACGGCGAGGGCCTTGGCCACGTCGCCGGAGTATTTGATGCCGCCGTCGGCGATGATCGGGATTTCGCCCCGCACGGCCCGGGCGGCCTGGTAGATGGCGGTGATCTGGGGCACGCCCACGCCGGCCACCACGCGGGTGGTGCAGATGGAGCCGGGACCGATGCCCACCTTGACGGCGTCCGCCCCGGCCAGCATCAGGTCGCGGGCGCCGTCGCCGCTGCCCACGTTGCCCGCCACCACGTCCACTTCCGGATGTTCGCGCTTCACCAGTTTGAGCATCTCGATGACGCCCTTCGAGTGGCCGTGGGCGGTGTCGATCACCAGCAGGTCCACGTCCGCCGCCACCAGCCGGGCCACCCGCTCCTGGTCGCCGGGGCCGATGGCCGCCCCCACCCGCAGGCGGTGGCGGGCGTCGCGGCTGAAGGCCGGATGGCGCTCCTCGATCAGCCCTTTCACGTCGTGGAAGCTGTAGAGGCCCACCAGCCGCCGGTCGGCGTCCACGATGGGCAGTTTGCCCACCTTGTTGGCCACCATCAGATTGAAGGCTTCGTGCAGGTCGGTGCCCGGCCCGCCCACCAGCGGGTCGCGGCTCATGAGTTCGCTGACCTTCATGTTGTATTCGGTCAGGAACTTCATGTCGCGGGCGGTGAGGATGCCCACCACCCGGTTCTGGCTGTCGAGGATGGGGAAGCCGCTGAAGGTGTAGCGGTTGCGCTCCTTCTCCGCCAGCACTTCGCTCACCAGCATGTCGTCGTGGAAGACCACCGGCCGGGCGATCAGCCCGTTCAGGTAGTGCTTCACCCGCGCCACCTCCTCGGCCTGGCGCTCGGGCGGCAGGTTCTTGTGGATGATGCCGATGCCGCCCAGGCGGGCCATGGCGATCGCCATCTCGCTCTCCGTCACCGTGTCCATCGCCGCGCTCACGAACGGCATGTTCAGCGAGATGTTCCGGCTGAGCCGCGTGGCGATGCTCGCCTCGGCCGGCAGAAAGTCCGCGTACTGGGTCACCAACGAGATGTCGTCGAAGGTGAGGGCCTCATGGACGAAAGTCTGCATGAAGGCGTCGAGCTTTGGGCTGGCCACGGCGGGATCTCCTGAAGGTTCGCGTTCCGAGTATCCCATTCAATCTAGCACCGGAAGACCGGAACCGCAACTGCCGCCGAACGAATCGGGGCGCGGGGCTGCCGACGGCTGGCGCGGAGCCGCCGGCATGGTATGATTCCGCGACCGGCAGGCGGCCGCGGCGGAACGAATTGCCCCGAAACGGACGGTGAGACCATGACGGATGCCCATGATGTGGTGGTGGCGGGAATCGGCAGCGGCGGCTTCGGCGCCGCTCTGGCCGCGGCCCGCCTGGGCCTGCGGGTGCTGGCCATCGAGAGCGGCCCCGAACTCGGCGGCACCAGCGTCCGGGCCGGCGTCAGCGTCTGGGAGCCCGGCTGCGGCGGCACCGGCATCCCCTTGGATCTCTATAACCGTCTGATGACTGTCCCGAACGCCGCGGGCATCTACACCATCGCCCGGCACTGCTGCTGGCCGGAGGACGGCTTCTATCCCGGCGGGGAATGCCGCATCGACCCCGCCCTTTCCTACCGGGACTCGCTGGTGCGGGCGGCGGACGGCGCGCTCGACTGGAAAGCGCACAAGGAGCGCATCCGCCGGGTCTGCCACGGCGTCCCCTTCGAACCCGCCGTCATGGCCCGGACCATGGCGGACATGCTCCGCGAAACCGGCCGGGTCACCCTCCGCACGAACACCCGCGTCGCCGCCGCCGACGCGGCGGACGGCCGGCTCCGCTCGCTCCGCCTGGACAGCGGCGAAACCGTCGCCGCGTCTTTTTTCATCGACGCCACCGGCGACGGCGCGCTCTGCGCAGCCTGCGGCGCCGGGATGATGGTCGGCCAGGAACCGCGGAGCCGGTTCGGCGAACCGGCGGCGCCCGAGGAGCCCACCGCCCTCGTCAACGGCACCACCCTCATTTTCCGTGTCGTCCCGGCCCCCTCCCCCGCCATCGAGCCGCTGCCCGACGGCGTGCCCGCCGCCTGCTGGTGGCGCCCGGCCTTTCCCGTCGCCTCGGTGGTCGAATATCCGAACGGGGACTTCAATGTGAACATGCTTCCCACCATGGAGGGACAGGACTATCTCCGCCTCGGGCCGGAAGCCGCCTACGCGGAATGCCGGCGCCGCATCCGGGCGGCCTGGCACTGGTACCAGACCGTCCTGCCGGAATTCCGGCACTTCCGCATCGGCTGGACCGCCCCGGCGCTCGGGGTCCGCGAATCCCGCCGCGTGCTGGGCGAATACGTCCTCACCCAGCACGACCTCGCCGCCGGGCTGGCCGGCCAGAACCATCCCGACATCGTCGCCATCGCCGACCATCCCATGGACACCCACGGCGCCCAGGGCAAGGGCTGCGGCGGCGTCACCGCCGCCTACGGCATCCCCTACCGCTGCCTGATTCCCAAGGGCATGCGCAACCTGCTGGTGGCCTGCCGCTCCGCCAGCTTCAGCTCCCTCGCCGCCTCGAGCTGCCGTCTCTCCCGCACCATGATGCAGCTCGGCCAGGCCGCCGGCACCGCCGCCGCCATCGCCCGCAAACTCGGCCGCGACCTCCCCGGCGTCCCCCCCGACCAGCTCCGCGCCGAACTGCGCCGCCAGCGCGTCGCCCTCGAACACCCGATGCGGTAGCCCCTGCCTCATCCACTGCGTCCACTCAGTCCACTGCGTCCACTCCCGCCGACCGGCGGGGTTCGCGGTTCTTGAAAAACCGGCTCCGCGGGATACAGTCGGTGCTTTCATCCGGACCGCGCCCGCGCCCGCGCCGGGCGTCTGGTTTCGTTCCGCCACCCGCCCTACGAAAGAGCCGCAACATGGCCCCCATTTCCGCCCTCCAGAAGGCCCGCGCCGCCTATCAGCCCAAGCTGCCCCCCGTGCTCGCCGAGAACGGCCCCTTCGCCACGCTCGTCGAGGGCGCGGCCACCGCGTCGGTCGCCGACCAGGCCGCCATCGCCAAGCTGTTCGCCCACACCTACGGGCTGCCCGCCCTCTCCTTCGCCGCCGGCCGCCAGCGCGAGCTGCCCGCCATCAAGGTCGGCGTCATCCTCTCCGGCGGCCAGGCCCCCGGCGGCCACAACGTGATCGCCGGACTCTTCGACGGGTTCAAGGCCCTGAACGAGGACAACGAGCTGTACGGCTTCCTCGGCGGCCCCAGCGGCCTCATCAAGAACCAGTACCGCGTGCTGGACGAGGCCACCGTGGACGCCTACCGCAACACCGGCGGCTTCGACATCATCTGCAGCGGCCGCACCAAGCTCGAAACCGAGGAGCAGTTCGAGCAGGTCGCCGCCAACTGCGCCGCCCTCGGCATCTCCGCCCTGGTCGTCATCGGCGGCGACGACTCGAACACCAACGCCTGTCTCCTGGCCGAGTGGATGCTGGCCAAGGGCAAGGGCATCCAGGTCGTCGGCTGCCCCAAGACCATCGACGGCGACCTGCGCAACGAGCAGGTCGAAATCAGCTTCGGCTTCGACACCGCCACCAAGGTCTACAGCGAACTCATCGGCAACATCATGCGCGACGCCAATTCGGCCCGCAAATACTGGCACTTCGTCAAGCTGATGGGCCGCAGCGCCTCCCACATCGCCCTCGAATGCGCGCTCCAGACCCATCCCAACGCCTGCCTCATCTCCGAGGAAGTCCAGGCCAAGGGGCAGACCCTGGCCGGGATCGTGGCCGACCTCGCCGCCACCGTCAAGGCCCGCGCCAAGGCCGGCCTCAACTTCGGCATCGTCCTCGTGCCCGAGGGGCTGATCGAGTTCATCCCCTCCCTGGGCGTCCTCATCGGCGAGCTGAACGACCTCCTCGCCGAGGGCAGCGCCACCGCCGCCGCCTTCGCCAAGCTCGCCGGGCTGGCCGAGCAGATCGCCTTCGCCGCCGCCCGCCTCACCCCCGCCGCCGCCGAAACCTTCGCCGGCCTGCCCGACACCCTCAAGGGCCAGCTCATGGCCG
>LVAZ01000249.1:8303-10512 GCA_001603055.1 Victivallales bacterium Lenti_02 | reverse complement strand
CTCCTACCGGCTGCGCTGGTTCAACGACTACCACGAAGTGCTGCGCGCCCTCGAGCAGGGAGCCCTCCACATCCACGACTTCTTCCGGATGCGCAACCCCGACCTCGGCCGCGCCACCGTCTGGGGCGACAAGGACTCCCGCTTCATCCTCACCACCGCCGGGCGCTGCATCTTCAACGAGATCTGGCCCGCCGAGATGGGCTTCTGCAACCAGACCGCCGGCAAGAAAGTCCTCGGCCGCATGGTCAAGGACTGCTACGACCAGGTCGGCCGCGAACGCCTCGTCGGCGCCCTCGACGCCCTCAAGGACCTGGGCTACGAGTACGCCACCCGGGCCGGTTTCTCCATCGGCATCTGCGACATGATCACCCCCGACATCAAGCCCGAACTCATCGCCGCCGCCTGGGAGGAGATCGGCGAGGTCCGCGCCCAGCGCGAGGAGGGCGTGATCACCGAGCTGGAACGCTACAACAAGTGCGTCGACGTCTGGACCCAGGCCAACAACGACCTGGCCGAGCAGCTCTTCAAGGTCCTCGAGCGCAACGAGGGCAACGACGAGATCAACCCCGTCTTCGCCATGCTCGACTCCGGCGCCCGCGGCAGCCGCGACCAGATCCGCCAGCTCGCCGGCATGCGCGGCCTCATGGCCAAGCCCTCGGGCGAGATCATCGAGCGCCCCATCATCTCGAACTTCCGCGAGGGGCTCTCGGTGCTCGAGTACTTCATCAGCTCCCACGGCGCCCGCAAGGGTCTCGCCGACACCGCCCTCAAGACCGCCGACTCCGGCTACATGACCCGCAAGCTGGTCGACGTGGCCCACGACGTCATCTGCTACGAGGACGACTGCGGCACCGTCAACGGCATCTGGGTCAAGGCCATCCGCGAAGGCGACGAGGACATGGTCCCCATCGAGGACCGCATCATCGGCCGGCACGCCGTCGACGACATCCGCAACCCCTTCGAGCCGGACAAGCTGTTCGTCGCCGCCGGCGACGAGATCACCCCCGAGATCGCCCGGCGGATCGCCGACGCGGACATCGAGCGCGTCCACATCCGCTCCGTCCTCACCTGCGAGAGCGAGCGCGGCGTCTGCTGCCGCTGCTACGGCCGCAACCTCGCCACCAACTCCTCCCCCCAGATCGGCGACGCCCTCGGCATCCTCGCCGCCCAGAGCATCGGCGAGCCCGGCACCCAGCTCACCATGCGCACCTTCCACTACGGCGGCACCGCCTCCGCCTCCTTCCGCGAACCCGTCCTGCGGGCCCGCGACGGCGGCTTCCTCCGCCTCGAGGAGGTCCGCCCCGTGGAGCAGGCCGACGGCACCCTGGTCGTGCTCAACAAGAACGGCTACGCCGTGCTCGAGGACGAGGACGGCATCGAGAGCGAGCGCTTCGACCTCATCCCCGGCGCCGTCCTCGCCAAGCGCGAGGGCGACCGCATCGAGGGCGGCGAGATCTTCGCCCGCTGGGACCCCTACAACGTGCCCATCATCACCAAGACCGCCGGGCGCATGGAATACCGCGACCTCATCGAGGGCGTCACCATGAAGCGCGAAATCCAGGCGGGCGGCAGCGAGGAGACCACCGTGATGGAGCACCGCGAGGATCTCCATCCCCAGTTCGCCATCGTCAACAAGGACGGCGAGGTGGTGGACCACTACAGCCTCCCCGCCGGCGCCCACATCATGGTCGCCGAGGGCGAGGCGGTCGTGGCCGGGCAGACCCTGGCCCGCACGCCCCGCCAGTCCATCCGCACCAAGGACATCACCGGCGGTCTGCCCCGCGTCGCCGAGCTGCTCGAGGCCCGCCGGCCCAAGGAGGCCGCCGAGATCGCCCGCATCGACGGCATCGTCGAACTCGGCCGCATCCAGCGCGGCCGCCGCACCGTCACCATCCGCGATCCCGAGAACGACCAGGTCGAGGACCACAGCATCCCCGCCGGCAAGCGCGTCGTCGTCTTCAGCGGCGACTTCGTCCGCAAGGGCCAGCCCCTCACCGACGGCGCCGTGGTGCCCCAGGAAATCCTCGAGGTCTGCGGACCCCAGGACCTCCAGGAATACCTCGTCAACGAAGTGCAGGCCGTCTACCGCCTCCAGGGCGTGGAAATCAACGACAAGCACATCGAGATCATCGTCCGCCAGATGATGCGCAAAGTCCGCATCACCGAGCCGGGAACCACCCAGTTCCTCTACGGCGAGGCCGTCGACCGC
>LVAZ01000249.1:0-8199 GCA_001603055.1 Victivallales bacterium Lenti_02 | reverse complement strand
CCCCACCGTCTCCTCCTTCAAGCTGGTCCACATGACCGGCGAGAGCGAGGCGGGCGAACCCGCCGCCGCCGCCCCCGAGGCCGACCAGAAGAAACAGCGCGCCGAGGACAACCGCGCCGAGGCCCTCCGCCTTCTCAATCTCGACTAGAATCGGCCGGCCGAGCCCCGGACACCCCGGTGTCCGGGGTTCCTTGCGCCCGAGAACCGGCGAGACCGCTTGACTGACAGGCAACTATGGATAAGTTATCCGCTTCCGCCTAATCCGCGACTTTGCATAAGGAAAGACGAATGCCGACGATCAACCAGCTGGTACGCAAAGGCCGCCAGGCCAAGCCGAAAAAGAGCCGTGTGCGGGCTCTGCAGCAGTGCCCGCAGCGTCGGGGTGTCTGCCTCCAGGTGACGACCCGGACCCCCAAGAAACCCAACTCCGCCCTGCGCAAGATCGCCCGTGTGCGCCTGACCAACGGCCAGGAAGTCACCGCCTACATCGGCGGCGAGGGGCACAACCTGCAGGAGCACAGCGTGGTCCTGGTCCGCGGCGGCCGCGTCCGCGACCTGCCCGGCGTGCGCTACCACATCGTCCGCGGCTCCCTCGACTCGCTCGGCGTCGAAGCCCGCCGCCGCGGCCGTTCCAAGTACGGCGCCAAGCGCCCCAAGGCCGGCGGCGCCGCCCCCGCCAAGAAGAAGTAAACCACCGGCGCGGCCCTCGCCGCGCACTATCCGAGACAGGAAAGACACATGAGAAGACGCAGAGCCGAGAAACGCCCGCTGACCCCGGACGTCCGCTTCAACAGCGAGCTGGTCGCGCGCCTGATCAACACGGTCATGCAGCGCGGCAAGAAGTCGACCGCCCAGAACATCGTCTACGGGGCCTTCGAGGCGATCAAGGAGCGCAAGAAGGACGCCGAGCCCCTCGAGGTCTTCCTCCAGGCCCTCGAGAACATCAAGCCCCGCCTGGAAGTCAAGAGCCGCCGCGTCGGCGGCGCCACCTACCAGGTCCCGCTCGAAGTCGCGCCGGAGCGCCAGGTCGCCGTCGCCATGCGCTGGCTCGTCGGCTACTCCAAGGGCCGCCGCGGCCTGCCGATGGAGAAGGCCCTCGCCGCCGAACTGCTCGACGCCTTCGACAACACCGGCAACGCCGTCAAGAAGCGCGACGACACCCACAAGATGGCTAACGCCAACAAGGCCTTCGCCCACTACCGCTGGTAGTTCCGCCAGCCTCCCGAGGGATCACGTCCTGCCATGCCCAGCGCCCAGGTCATTCCAGTATCCGGCACCCGTGCCGTCCATTCCCGCCAGGGAAGGGACGCGCTTGCCCGGGTCCGGAACCTCGGCATCATGGCCCACATCGACGCCGGCAAGACGACCCTGACCGAACGCTTCCTCTTCTACTGCGGCGTCAACCGCCACATGGGCGAAGTCCACGAGGGCACCGCCACCATGGACTGGATGCCCCAGGAGCGCGAGCGCGGCATCACCATCACCAGCGCCGCCACCGTCTGCCCCTGGCGGGAGCACCGCATCAATCTGATCGACACCCCCGGACACGTCGACTTCACCGCCGAGGTCGAGCGCTGCCTCCGGGTTCTCGACGGCGCCGTCGCCGTCTTCTGCGGCGTCCGCGGCGTCCAGCCCCAGTCCGAACGGGTCTGGCGCCAGGCCCGCCGCTACGGCATCCCGGTGGTCGCCTTCGTCAACAAAATGGAGCGCGTCGGCGCCGACTTCGCGCGGGTGGTCGGGGAAATCCGCTCCCGCCTCGGCGCCACCGCCGTCCCCGTCCAGCTCCCCCTCGGCAGCGAGGACCAATTCCGCGGCGTCGTCGACCTCGTGGCGATGGAGGCGGTCCACTTCGCCGACGCCAAGGGCGTCCGCGCCCGGCGCGACGACATCCCCGCCGAGCTGCGCGACGAGGCCGAGCTTGCCCGTCTCCATCTCGTCGAGTGCCTCGCCGAAGTGGACGAGGCCATCCTCGCCGACTATCTCGAGGAGCGCGCCCCCGCCGCCGACGAACTGCGCGCGGCCATCGGCCGCGCCACCCGGGCCGGCGCCTTCGTTCCCGTCCTCTGCGGCAGCGCCCTCGCCAACAAAGGCGTCCAGCCCCTGCTCGACGCCGTGATCGACTGGCTGCCCTCGCCCCTCGACCGCGGCGCGGCCGGCGGCACCTGCCCCGACTCCGGCGCCCGGGTCGAACGCCTGCCGGACGAAAGCGAACCCCTCGCCGCCCTCGCCTTCAAGGTGGCCACCGACCCCTGCCTCGGGCGGCTCGCCTTCTTCCGCGTCTACTCCGGCACCCTGCGCCGGGGCATGCTTGTCCGCAACGCCCGCACCGGCCGCCAGGAACCCGTGCAGCACCTGATGCAGATCCACGCCAACTACTGCACGGCCCGCGAGGATATCCCCTGCGGCAACATCGCCGCCGTCGCCGGGCTCGGGGACATCGCCACCGGCGACACCCTCTGCCATCCCGACGCCCCCGTCGCCCTCGCCCCCATCCACTTCCCCGAGCCCGTCGTCGCCATGTCCGTCGAGTCCCGCACCGCCGCCGAGCGCGACGCCGTCCTCGCCGCCCTCGCCGCCCTCGTGGCCGAGGACCCCACCCTCCGGCTCCGCACCGACTGCGCCACCGGCCAGACCCTGATCTGCGGCATGGGCGAACTCCATCTCGACATCGTCCGCGACCGCCTCCGCACCGAACACCGCGTCGAGGCCCGCTTCGGCCGCCCCACCGTCGCCTACCGCGAGACCATCGCCGGCGAAGGGCGGGCCGACCGCACCTTCGTCCGCCGCCTGGGCGACAGCGGCCAGTACGCCCACCTGATTCTCCAGATCGCCCCCCGCGACGGCGAATACGGCCTCGGCATCGAGTTCGCCGTCCTCCCCGGCGAAGTCCCCGAATGCTACCGGCCCGCCGTCGCCGAGGCCATCCGCGCCGCCGCCGAATCCGGCATCGCCTTCGGCCATCCCCTCACCGGCCTGCAAGTCACCGTCGCCGGCGGCTCCTTCCGGGACGGGGAGTCCAGCGAGACCGCCTTCCGGGCCGTGGCCGGGCTCGCCCTCAAGGAGGCCGTGCGCGCCGCCCGGCCCGTCCTGCTCGAACCCATCGTGGCCGTCGAGGTCCGCACCCCCCAGGAATGCCTGGGCGACGTCATCGCCGACCTCGCCGCCCGCCGCGGCCGCGTCGCCGAGGTGGACGCGGCCCAGGCCCAGTGCGTCCGCGTCGTCGGCCAGGCCCCCCTCGCCGAACTCTGCGGCTATGCCACCGAGCTGCGCTCCCTCACCAAGGGGCGGGCCGATTTCGCGACCGAACCCCTGCGCTTCGAGCGCGTGTCCCCGGACCATTCGCAATCATTGCTGCATCAAGCCTAAATAGAAGGACTTCCCGGACATGGCAACCACCACCCAACGAATCCGGATCCGTCTGCAGGCGTTCGAGCACTCCGCGCTCGACCAGTCCACAGCCGAGATCGTCAACACCGTCAAGCGCAGCGGAGCCCAGATCGCCGGCCCCATCCCCCTGCCCACCCGCATCGAGCGCTTCACGGTCAACCGCTCCCCCCATGTCAACAAGAAGTCCATGGAGCAGTTCGAGCTCCGGACCCACAAGCGGCTTCTCGATATTCTCAACCCGACCGCGAAGACGGTGGACGAGCTGAAGAAGCTCAACCTCCCCGCCGGCGTGGACATCAGCATCAAGATCTGACCGGAGACGGAGATATGAAGGGTATCATCGGCAAAAAACTGGGCATGACCCAGATCTACGACGAGAACGGCAATCTCGTCCCCGTGACGGTCATCGAGGCGGGGCCCTGCCCCGTGGTCGCGGTCAAGACCGCCGAGCGCGACGGCTACGTCGCCCAGCAGCTCGGCTTCGGCACCGCCAAAGTCAAGAACGTGACCAAGCCCGAACTCGGCCACCTCAAGGTCGCCGGGCTCGACACCGCCCCCCCCGCCGTCCTGCGCGAGGTCCGGCTCGACGCCGTTCCCGAGGGCCAGGGCGTGGGCAGCGTGCTGAAGGCCGACATCTTCGCCAAGGGCGAGTTCGTCGACGTCACCGGCCGCAGCAAGGGCAAGGGCTTCCAGGGCGTCGTCCGGCGCTTCCGCTTCGGCGGCGGCCGCGCCAGCCACGGCGGCGGCTGGGTCCGCCGTCCCGGCTCCATCGGCATGTGCGTCGACCCCGGCAAAGTCCGCAAGGGCCAGCCCATGCCCGGCAACATGGGCGACGTGCAGCGCACCGTCCAGAACCTGGTCGTCGTCGCTGTGCGTCCCGACGACGACGTGCTGCTCGTCCGCGGCAGCATTCCCGGGGCCAACGGCTCCACCGTCATGGTGCGCAGCGCCGTCAAGAAGTAAAGGAGCCCGCAACCCACATGCCTACCACCATTCCCATCATCAATACCAGCGGCGCGGAAGCCGGAGCCCTCGAACTGAACGAGAGCTGGCTCGAGCGCGAGAAGGGCGTGCAGGCCGTCCACGACGCCGTCGTGGCCTTCCTGGCCGCCCACCGTTCCGGCAGCGCCTGCACCAAGACCCGCGGCGACGTCCAGGGCACCGGCGCCAAGCCCTACCGCCAGAAGGGCACCGGCCGCGCCCGCGCCGGCAGCCGCAAGAGCCCCGTCTGGCGCGGCGGCGGCATCGTCTTCGGACCCAAGCCCCGCAGCTACGACAAGCAGGTCAACCGCAAGGTTCTCAGCCTCGCCCTCCGGCGGGCCTTCACCGAGCGGCTCGACGCCGGCGAGGTGATCGTCGTCGAAAGCTTCGACGTCGCCGCCCCCCGGACCCGGGAAGTCGTCGCCCTGCTCGACGCCATCAAGGCCGGCGACGACGCCCTGGTCCTGGTGAAGGAAGTCTCCCCCAATCTCGAAATGGCCGCCCGCAATCTCCCCGGCGTCGAGGTGATGAAAGCCGCCGCCGTGAACACCTACTTCATGCTTCTCTTCAAGAAGGTGGTGGTCACCCGCGACGGGCTCGAGGAACTGGGCGCCCGCATCGCCGGAAAGGAAGTGGCCGAATGAGGAACCCCTATCAAATCGTGCAGACCGTCCTGGTGACCGAGAAGGGCACCGAGCTGGCCGAGAACGGCCAGTACACCCTCCGGGTCGCCAAGGACGCCAACAAGATCGAGATCAAGGCCGCCGTCGAATCCCTGTTCGACGTCAAGGTCGCGGCGGTCAACACCCTGAACCGGAAAGGCAAGCGGAAACGCATGCGCACCTCCCGGTACGGCAAGCGTCCGGATTGGAAAAAGGCGGTCGTGACCCTCTCCGAAGGCGAGATCGAGATTCTCTGACCCGGCGGGAACGCGGCACGAATGGAGCGCTACAATGGCAATTAAGAAATACAAGCCCACGACCCCCAGCCGCCGCCAGATGGCGGTGAGCGACTTTGCCGAGATCACCCGCTCGACTCCCGAGAAGAGCCTGGTGGTCGGCAAGCGCTCGACGGGCGGACGCAACAACCTGGGTCGGATCACCACGCGGTTCCGCGGCGGCGGCGTGAAGCGGAAGCTCCGCAAAGTCGATTTCCTGCGCGACAAGGACGGCGTCCCCGCCAAGGTCGCCCACATCGAGTACGATCCCAACCGCAGCGCCCGCCTCGCCCTGCTCCACTACGCGGACGGCGAGAAGCGCTACATCGTCGCCCCGGTCGGCCTCAAGCAGGGCGACACGGTGCTGAGCGGCAGCGGCGCCGAGTTCAAGCCCGGCAACGCCATGGCCCTGGCCGACATTCCCATGGGCATGACCATCCACTGCATCGAGCTGGTCCCCGGCAAGGGCGCGGCGATGGTCCGCGCCGCCGGCCAGTCCGCCATCCTGCGCGCCCGCGAGGGCGACTACGCCCAGGTCCGCCTGCCCAGCGGCGAGGTCCGCCTCGTCAACGTCAAGTGCCGGGCCACCATCGGCCAGGTCGGCAACATCGAGCACTCGGGCATCGTCCTCGGCAAGGCGGGCAAGAAACGCTACCTCGGCAAGCGCCCCCACGTCCGCGGCGTCGTCATGAACCCCGTCGACCACCCCATGGGCGGCGGCGAAGGCCGCGCCAGCGGCGGCCATCCCCGGTCGCCTTGGGGCCAGTTGGCCAAGGGCTTCCGTACCCGCAAGAAGAGCAAGGGCTCGAACAAGTTCATCGTCCAGCGGAGGAAGAAATAGTGAGCAGATCGATCAAAAAAGGCCCCTTCGTCGACGAGCATCTCGCGACCAAAGTCGAGAAGATGAACGCCAGCGGCATGAAGCGGGTCATCAAAACCTGGTCCCGGCGCTCCATGATCATGCCCGACTTCGTCGGCCACACCTTCGGAGTGCACACCGGGCGCGCCTTCCAGAACGTGTTCGTCACCGAGAACATGGTCGGCCACCGGCTCGGCGAATTCGCCCCCACCCGGATGTTCCGCGGCCACGGCGCCATCTCCGGCAAATAGCCCCCCGTCCCGTCCTTCGACGCCCCCCTCGGCCCCCGCCGAAGGGGGCGTTTTCTTGTCCGGCCCCCGCCGGAGGCTGGACGGGGGGGCATTGGCGGCCTAGGGTGGAGGAAGTCCGAATCGCGAATCCCGAAAGGCCTGCGGATGCCCTTTCCTCCAACTTCCTCCACCATGACCCTGCGCGAGGTGAACGGTGCCTGGTGGCTCGCCGCTCCCGGCGGGGAGCTGATCGTCAGCCTGGGGCTGAACCAGGTCGAGGCGCCCCGGCTCCTCGCCCCCGCCTGCCGCCGTCATACCCTGAAACGCTACGGCGACGATTTCGCGGGGGCGGACGGCACCTGGAATCCGGCCGGCGACGGGGTGCGCCGCTGGCTGGCCTGCGTCCGCCGCGATTTGCGCCAATGGGGGTTCAACGCCTTCGGCTACCACACCCTCGCCCCCCGCTCCCAGCTCGGCGGGGAATTCCACTATCTCTGCCGGCTCTGGCCCGATCCCCTCGGCGGCGCGGGGCCGGAACCGGCCTACCCCGATGTTTTCGCGCCCGAGTTCGCCGCCGCGCTCGAAACCCGCCTGGCGGCGCTGTGCGCCGACCTGCGCCCGGACGGGGCCTGTCTCGGCTATGCCTTCGCCGACCAGCCTCCCTGGCAGGACCCCGCGCCCGGCCCGGGCCTCCATCCCTGGGTCCGCCAACTGGCCGAAGCTCCGGAGCCGAGCGCCGGCAAGCGCGCCTGGCTCGGTCTGCTCCAGGCCAACCATGCCGGCGCGGCGGCGGCGGCAGGCGCCCACGGCCTGGCCGCCCGCACCTGGGAGGAGCTGGCCGCGAGCCGGGACTGGTCCCGCCCGCCCGGCGACCCGCTGTCGGCGGCCGCCGACAACCGGGCCATGCTGGGCCTCGTCGCCGCCCGCTGGTACCGGCTCCATGCCCGGATTCTCCGCCAGGCCGATCCCGGACGGCTCATTCTCGGCGACAAGCTGCGCTGGGGCGCCGGGGGGCTGCCCGGCTATCTCCCGCCCCTTCTGGCCGAGTTCACCGACCTCCTCTGCCTCGAATGCGAGGCCGATGTCGCCGGGCAGATCGACGGGCTGCACCTGCTGCACCGGCGCACCGGGCGGCCGGCTCTGCTGGTTTCCGCGCCCGGCGCCGCCGGCGACCAGCGGCAACTGGGCCAGGACTACGCCGGGAACCTGCGGGCGGCCATGGCGGCCGGGTTCGTCGTCGGCTGGCACCATAGCGGCTACCTGGACGCGGCGGATTCCGCCCGTCCGGGCAGTGGTCTGTTCGACCTGTTCGGCAATCCCCGCGCCGAGGCGCTGGCCTGGTTCGGCGTGGCCAACCGGCACGCCGAAATCTGGCACGCCCGGCCCGCGCCTCAGCCGCCGGAAAACTCGCGCAGATAGACGACCTTGTCGTCGCCGGCGTCGTAGTAGTTGGCCAGCCGGGCGGCTTCGGTGTAGCCGGCCTTGAGGTAGAAGGAGCGGGTGCCGCCGTAGAGGCTCTGGCCGGCGGTCTCGATCACCGCCCGCGCGCCGCCGCGCCGACGGATGTCCGTCTCGGCGGCGGCCAGCAGACGGCGGCCGATGCCCTTGCCCTGCACCAGCCGGTCCACCGCCAGCCAGTAGATGTCGTAGGTGCCCACGGTGCCCGGGGTCGGGCCGTAGGACACCCAGCCCACCGGGTTCCCGCCGAGGGTCGCGGTCAGCGACAGATAGTCCGGCTCGCGGCCTTCCAGGCCGTCGTCGAGCACCTCGCGGGCCACCGCCAGTTCGCTGGGGCGGAAGAAGCC
>LVAZ01000248.1 GCA_001603055.1 Victivallales bacterium Lenti_02 | reverse complement strand
CCGCCCGCCCATGCCCCCAACGAATAGCGCAACCTCCCCCCTGCTCCTGGCGGTCACCGGTCGCCCCGTCCTGCACAGCCTCAGCCCCGCGATCATGAACGCGGCGCTGCGGGCCAAGGGACTGGCCGGCACCTACGTCCGGCTGGCGGCGGCCACGGCCGGGGAGGCCCTCGACGTGGTCCGCTCCCTCGGCATCCGCGGCCTCAACGTCACCGCGCCCTACAAGCCGGACATGCTCGCGGGCGTGGATCGGATCGATCCCGAGGCCGAGCGCATCGGCGGGGTGAACACCGTGGTCAACGACGGCGGGTTCCTCACCGGCTACAACACCGACCACGACGGCGTGGTGGGGTCCTTCGCCGACCACCGGCTATCCCTGGCGGGGCGGCGGGTGGTCCTGCTCGGGGCCGGAGGCGCGGCGCGCGGCGCGGCGCGCGGCCTGGTCCGGGCGGGCGCCCGCCTGACCATCGTCAACCGCACCGACGCCAAGGCCCGCGAGCTGGCGGACGTCATGGGCTGCGCCGCCGCCCCCTACGCCGAACTCGAAACCCAGGTGCGCGGGGCCGACGCGGTGGTCTCCTCCCTCGCCCCCCAGCTCGACATCGTCGCGCCCGAATGGCTGCGCCCCGGCCAGATCGTCTTCGACGCCAACTACAAGGGGGCCAGTTTCTACCGGCTCGGCAAAGCGCGGGGCTGCACCTGCCTGAGCGGGCTGGACTGGCTGCTCAACCAGGCCATTCCCGCCTTCGCCGCCTTCACCGGCCAATCCTGCACCCGGGCGGATCTGGAGCCCGGCCTCGACCAGCCCCGCCTGGACGCCCGCCGCCCCATCGCCCTGGTCGGCTTCATGGGCTCGGGCAAAAGCACCGTCGCCCGCCGTCTCGCCGCCAGCCTGAAACGGCACCTCGTGGACATGGACGACCTGATCGAGCAGCGGGTCGGCAAACCCATCCCCCGCATCTTCGCCGAGGACGGGGAGGCGAGTTTCCGCGCCGCCGAGCGCCAGGCCCTCGAAGACCTCGCCGACTCGCCCGATCTGGTCATCTCCTGCGGCGGCGGCGTGGTCGGCGACGAGGCCAACCGCCGCGTCCTCGCCGAACGCACCCTCTGCATCTGGCTCTACGCCGCCATCGACACCGTCGTCGCGCGCTGCGCGGGCACCGACCGGCCCCTGCTGGCTGTGGCCGACCCCGCCGCCCGCGCCCGCGAACTCTTCGCGGTCCGTCGCCCCCTCTACGCCGCCGTCGCCCACCTCCTCGTCTCCACCGAGCACCCCGATTCCTACCGGGCCGCCGAGAACATCCATGATGAAATCCGTCACACCTTCCCCCATTAGGGGCACCCTCGCGGCCCCCGGCAGCAAAAGCCACGCCCAGCGGGCCATCGCGGCGGCGCTCCTCGCCCAGGGCCGCAGCATCCTGCGCGGACTGACCTGGTCCGACGACGTGCGCGCCGCCCTCGGCATTGCCCAATCCCTCGGCGCGGAAACCAGCGTCGAGGGCAGCACCGCCAGCGTGGACGGCGGCTTCGCCCCCCGCGCCGACACCCTCCACTGCGGCGAAGCCGGCCTCGCCATCCGCATGTTCACCCCCATCGCCGCCCTCCACGACCACGAACTGACCCTCACCGGCGAGGGTTCCCTCCTCTCCCGTCCGGTCGACATGCTCGCCCGGCCCCTGGTCCAGCTTGGTGCCAGTTTCGCCGCCACCGGCGGCAAACCGCCCATCCGCGTGCGCGGCCCCCTGCGCGGCGGCGTCGCCCAGGTGGACGGCAGTGTCAGCTCGCAGATGCTCACCGGCCTGCTCATGGCCCTCCCCCTCGCCGGCGGCGACACCCGGCTCGAAGTGAGCGACCTGAAAAGCACGCCCTACATCGATCTCACCCTGGCCGTGATGGCCGAGTTCGGCGTCCGCGCCGACCACACCGCCTACCGCGAATTCCGCATCCCCGGCAACCAGCGCTACCAGCCCCGCGCATGCCAGATCGAGGGCGACTGGAGCGGTGCCGCCTGCCTGCTGGCGGCGGGTGCCGTCGGCGGCGAAATCGCCCTCACCGGCCTGCGCGCCGACTCGGTCCAGGCCGACCGCGCCATGCTCGATGCCCTTCGCCTGGCCGGCGCGCGGGTGGCGTGGAACGGCGGCACCCTCGTCGTCGCCAGACAGGACCTGCGCCCCTTCGCCTTCGACGCCACCGACTGCCCAGACCTCTTCCCCGCCCTCGCCGCCCTCGCCGCCCACTGTCCGGGCGAAACCCGCCTGCGCGGTGCCTCGCGTCTCGCCCACAAGGAGAGCGACCGCGCCAAGGTCCTGCAAACCCAGCTCGGGCGCCTGCATGTGCGCATCGACCTCGACGGCGACACCATGACCGTCCACGGCGGCTCCGTCGCCGGCGGTGAAATCGACGCCTGCAACGACCACCGCATCGCCATGGCCGCCGCCGCCGTCGCCGTCGCCGCCCAAGGCCCCGTCCACATCCAAGGCCCCGACTGCGTCGCCAAATCCTACCCCGGCTTCTTCGCCGACTTCGCCCGGCTCCAGCCATAGCCCCTTGGCTAGGCAAGACGCTTGTCCATCCCGTCCATCGCGAGAGCACAATCTTGCTCTGCGGCGTATCTTGCATCCCCCGAATCCGGGGCGAATCTAGTAGACCACCCGTTCACTAGGAGAAGCCCATGCCCGTCCGGACTTTCGCCGCGCTGATCGCCGTTTTCGCCCTCGCCTCCTGCCTCCGCGCCCAGTTGGTGGACGATTTCAGCCAGCCGCAGCTCTGGCGTCCCGCCGGAGACGGGGGCAACTCGCCCGAACTGGCGGTCGTCGCGGGCGGCATGCGGGCCACCTACCGCGAGGCGCAACCCGGCTGGGGCAACATCGCCCGCGAGGTGCGCCTGACCGGCCAGGAAACCAGCGTGCGGCTGGAAATCGCCGTGCTCGAAGCCGCGCCAGCCGCCGCCCTCCACCTCTGGCTGGTCGAGCCGGACCAGGACATGTGGCTGGTCCAGTTCACCATCGGCGGCAAATCCACCGGGGCGCTCGGCCCCGGCGAATACGCCTTCGACGTACCCCTGGCCAAGCTCGCCTTCCAGCCGCGCGGCAAGGGCACTCAGGAGCTGCACGACAGCCGACGGCTGATGCTCGGTTTCAACTTCGCCGACCAGACGATCCTGCTCAAGCGGCTGGTCTTCGCCTTCGACCCCGAAGTCGTGGCCCGGCAGGAAGCGGCGGCAGCGGCCCGGCGGGCCGAAATCCGGGCCGCGTTGGTCCAGCGAGGCTATCAGGAGAACGCCATGTACCACATCGCCCTGTTCGACGACCCCGCCGCCCCCACCCCCACCGTCGCCAGTTCCCCCGACCGCCTGGCCGGGATTCTCGGCGGCGAGGGCATCGGCATCACCCGCCTGGACGGGAAGGCCCTCGCCGACCCCAACCTGCTCGACGCCGCGGTCTTCGACCTCCTCGTCCTGCCCTACGGTCCCAGTTTCCCCGCCGAGGCGGAGGACACCATCCGGAAATTCTGCCAGGCGGGCGGGGACTTCCTCTCCCTCGGCGGCTACGCCTTCGACCAGCCCTATATGCAGGAGACGGCAGGCCCGCCCCCCAACCTGATCCGCAATCCGGGCTTCGAGGAGGAGGACACCGGCATGTGGGGCCTGCACGAGGGCAGCATGCAGGAGGGCGACGCCAGCCGCGTCGTCCGCCAGCGCTCGACCGAACAGCCCCACGCGGGGACCGCCTGCTTCGAGATCACCGTCCCCGACGGCGTGCCCAAGGCCTGGTACAACGTCACCCAGAAAATCGAGGGCATCAGCCCCGGCGAAATCTATCTGGCCACCTGCCAACTGCGCACCCGCAACGTCCACGACGGCTTCGCCTACATGGCCGTCGCCTTCTACGACAAAAACGACAAACGCATCTCCTTCGAGCACGCCCAGGGCGCCACCAAGGCGGAGGGGACCACCGACTGGACCGAGCAGCGGGTCTCCTTCACCATTCCCCCGAACACCCTCTACGCCACGGTCCACGGGCATCTCTACGGCTTCGGCACCGCCTGGTTCGACACCTTCGAGATGCGGAAAACCCACGCCGTCCGCCTCAACACCCGGCACGGCACCGCCCGCGACGCCCTCGCCCTGCGCGACGACCAGATCGGCGTCTTCGACCCCTCCTACGTCTTCGAGCGCGCCACCCGCACCGACTCGTCCCCGCACCAGCACATCGTGCGCGCCCCGGTCCGCCTCGAAGGCACCCTCGAAGGCCATGTGGCCTCGGGCATGACCAGCGCCAACAACGCCGTCTCGCCCAAGCCCCGCGCCCGCTGGACCTCGCTGGTGCAGTCCTTCGACGACTACGGGCGCATGACCGGCTCGGTCGTCGGCATCACCCACAACTTCGCGGGCACCTTCCGCCACTCCCTCTGGGCCTACTGCGGCGTCGAGAACCGGGATTTGACCGGGGACGCGGCCTTCGCCGCCGCCCTGCGGGACATCCGCGACCACCTGCGCCGGGGGGTCTTCCTGCACAGCCCCGCCACCGAGTACATGGTCTACCGCCCCGGCGAAGCCATCCAGGCCACCGCCCGTCTCGCCAACGCGGGCAAAACGGCGGCCAGCCACACGGTCCGCTGCCAGCTTCTCGTGGACGGCAAGCCGGTGGCCGAGGCAACGGTCCCCCTCACCGTCCAGCCGGGGCAGGAGGAAGGCGCGAGCCTGCGCCTGGTCTGTCCCGAGGCCCCGACCGGCACCGTCGAGGTCCGCTTCGAGCTGCTGGCGGACGGCGAGGCCATTGACCTGCTCCGCACCGGCTTTCTCGTCCCCCTCGACAGCGACAGCCAGGGTCTGCCGCTCGGCTACCGGGACAACTACTTCACCGTCGCCGACCGCCCCGCCATCCTCTTCGGCACCAACCAGACCGGCGTCATGTTCGGCCCCGACTACGAGAACGTCCTCACCTGGATGGAGGACTACGGGCGCTGCCGGGACTACGGGCTGAACGTCTGGCGTCTGCTCCACATCTCCCCCTTCGCCGATCCCGACTTCCGCGAGCGGGGCTATCAGATTCTGGAGAATCCCCCCGAGTGGCTGCTGCGCCGGATGGACGCCGTCTTCCTGCTCGCTCAGCGCTACGGGATCGTGCCCTTCCCCTGCTGGCACGACTGGACCGGCGGCCGCGCGGTGTCCGACGAGAACCTGCGCCAGCAGCGCGCCTTCGTCCGGGTCTACGGCGAGCGCTACCGCCACCTTTCCGCCATGCTCTGGGACATCACCAACGAGGCCCAGACCTCCTACAACCCGATCCCCGACCTCAACCGCCTGCTCGGCGACTACCTCCGCCAGCTCCACGGCACCGAGGAGGCCCTGCGCGCCGCCTGGGAGGACGAGACGGTCAGTTTCGACAACGTGCGCTTCGACAAGCCGGCCCAGCTCTGGCACAGCCGCCGCGCCCGCGACCTCGAGCATTTCCGCGTCGAGGTCAGCACCCGCTGGATCGCGGGGAATGTGAGTGCCATCCGCGAGACCGGCGACACCCACCCGGTCACCGACGAATACTACCTGCTGCCCGGCGGCGACGCCTTCGCCGCCCGCGAGCACATCACCTTCTCGAACATCCACCACTATCCCGACTGGACGCCGGGGCCGCTGCGCTACTACGACCGCCGGATGCAGGGCCGCGCCTTCACCGTCGGCGAGTTCGGCCGCCGCCACCATCCCAGCATGAAGGGCGGCGGCTGGAGCTGGCTGCCCGAGCCCGAGGTCCGCAACTTCTTCCGCCGCGCCACCTTCCTCACCGTCGGCAGCGGCGGCGGGGCCATGCTCAACTGGGACTGGAAGGACATGCGCGGCTGCGTCTTCCCCTGGGGGCTGAACTACCCGAACGAACTGGTGCCCAAGCAGGTGGCCCGCGACTGGCGCAACCTCGCCATCTTCTTCCGCTCCTTCCGGCCCGTCCACCAGCCCGAGGATGTCTGGTACATCATCCCCGACCAATTCCTGCTCGGGGGACGGCAGAGCGAGCTGGAATCGCGCATCAAGCGCTCCCTCGACGCCCTGACCGCCACCAACATCCCCTTCTCGGTTCTCCGCCAGTACGAGCTGCCCGCCTTGGCCGCCGCCACGCCCAAGGCCGTCCTCTTCCCCCTCCCCTACATTCTCGACGACGCCGAAGTGGAACTCCTGGCCGACTACGCACGCCGGGGCGGGATTCTCTACTTTTCCGGTGACGCCACCTACGACCAGGCCCGCCAGCCCAGCCGTCCGCAGGTGCTCGAAACCCTCTGCGGCGCCACCATCGCCGCCCGCCGCTATCCCGACATCCGCCGCGAGGGCGCTCCCGTCCCCGCCTTCGCCGACCAGCCCGACCTCCGCTACGACGCCTATCCCTCCCTCGAACTGGTCGGCCACGACGGCATCCTGGTCCGCCATCCCCTCGGCCAGGGGCAGGTGCTGTTCCTGAACGACCCCATCGAGCTGCACGCGGAAACGGCAACCCTCGCCAAAGTCTACCAGCACCTGCTTGCCCTGCCCGCCCTGACCGCCGCCCCCGGCGTGCTCGCCTACCGGCTGCCCACCCTCGACGGCGAACTCCGCCTCTGGCTCAACGAAGGCAACGAACCCGCCAGCCTGAGCATCGAATCCCCCGCCAAACTCGCCTTCACCATCTCGCCCAAGTCCCAGGTCGCCGCCCATATCGCCGCCAACGGCGCCGTCACCGCAATGGCCACGGACGGCGCGGGTCGGCAATTGGTCCTCACCCTCGACGGCCAGGGCATCGACCGGGCGGAAGCCCTCCTCGTCCTGCCCCTCGGCGAAGGGGAGCTGACCCTAGCCCGCGACCTCCCGGTCCTCGTCGGCGAAATCGTCGACACCCGCTGGCGCACCTACGAGACCCTGCCCTCCAGCCGGAACCTCCCCGTCGGCGAACTCCGCTCCACCGCCTTCCTCCTCCTCTGCCCCGCCGACCAGCGCGAGCGCTGGACCAAGGCCGTCGAGACCCTCGTGACCCACCCGTAAACCAACAGCCCCCCGCCGGCAAAACCGGCGGGGGG
>LVAZ01000247.1 GCA_001603055.1 Victivallales bacterium Lenti_02 | reverse complement strand
CTCGCCGCCGAGCCGGAGCTGCGCCACTGGCAGGCCCTCCGCCTGGACGTTCTGGCCGCCGACCGCGAAGGCCCCGCCGTGGAGCAGTGGCAGCAAATCCACCGCGCCTTCGCCGCCGGCCAGGACGACGCCAAAACCTACCGGCAGGCCACCGAACTCCAGGCCACCCGCACCAAAACCGCCGAACGCTACCAAGCGGAACTGGCCTACATCGCAACCGTCTGCGCCGAATCCCTGCCCGGAATCCGGGCGGGACGCCTGGTCCGCGAAGCCCAGCAAACCATCGCGGCCGCCCCCTACGAGACCCTCCGCACCCTGACTTTCGTGCGCGCCCGCCACGGCGCTCTCGACTTCCCCGAGCGGGGCCAGCTCGAAGGTCTCCGCGCCCAGGCGCTGGCCGCTCTCGAACGGCCGGAAAGCCTGCTCCAGACCATCGACCGCTGGCCCGCCTACGCCTTCTGCACCCAACTGCACGGAACCTGGGGCAACCCGCCCCACACCGCCATGCTCGCCTATCTGGAACTTGCCGCGCGGGACAACCTGCCCATCCCGCAGCGGAGCCTGCTCCCCGCCGGCCAGCTCATCGCCCTCACCGAAATCGGCGACTGGGCCGCCGCCGCCGACCTGCTCCCCCGGATCAAGCTGGACCGCAACACCCTATTCGTCCGCGACTTCCGCGGCAGCCTCGCCTTCGCCGCCGGACTCCTCGGCGAGCGGTTTCCCCGCCAGGCCCTGCCGACGGACGCGCTCGACATCCTCCGCGAGACCGTCGCCGAACCAAGGGGGCGTCCGGAAAGCACGGTCCTGCTGGCCACCGCCCTGGCCGACTGCGCCCTGATCACCCGCCGCTGCGGCGAGCCGGAAGCCAGCCTCATCCTCGCCGATGCCGTCGAAGCCGCCCCGCTGGTCCAGGCCCGGAACAACTTCGCCCTGTCCGCCATCGCCGTCCACCTCGAAGCCGGCCGTGCCGCGAAGGCTGCCGAGATGCTCGCCGATTTCGCCACCAACCCCCAGCGCCGCCGCGCCTACGGTTTCACCGAAGACCAGCGCCCGCTCCTCCTCGCCCTCGAGGGCTTCGTGTCCGGCAAGACAGGTCTGGACCAGGAGAGCCTGGACTTGCCCTTCGCCAACCACGAGCGTTACCTCCGACTGGCGGTCTCGGCCCTCTGCGCGCGGCCGGGGCTGGCGCCCGCCACCGCCGACCGTCTGGCCGCGGCCGCCGCGCCCCATACCGCCGGATTCGGCCCCCTCGGGGGCAGCGCCCTCTACGACCTGTTCCTGCTGCGCGTCGCCGACGCCCTCGCGGCCGGCCAGCTCGAACGGGCCCGGGAACTGGTCGAGCAGGAACTCGCCGACCCCGCCACCGCCCGCCACCCCTACTATCCGCGCCTGCTCTTCATCAAGGCGGGTCTGGCCCGGGCGGCCGGCGACACCGGCAAACAGACCGCCATCATCGACCTGGTCCGGGGCGCCACCTTCACCAACAGCGGCGAGCATCTGCTGGCCGGACTGCTCGACCCCGGCCACCCCCGCGAGCAAATCCAGCGGGAGCTTTCCCGGGTCGGCTGCCGCAACCTCCGCTTCTGGGGCGAATGGCTCGAAGGCACCCTCCGCATCGCCAACGCCCCCCGCGACCAGCGGGCAAAAATCGCGAACAGCATCTATCTCGACCAGTGCGCCCCCGCCGAACGCTTGCTAACTCCGGCTCTGGCGAAATACTATCTCCGGTAACCCGCCACACCAGCGTCCTTCCCTCGGGAGCCTAGCAGCGTGTTTTGCGACCATTGCCATCATAGCGAAGCCACCATCCACCTCGTCATGGAAGAGGGCAACGGGCAGAAACGGGCCATCCACCTCTGCCTGAACTGCGCGCTCAAATCCGGCGGCGGCGGGCTTCCCCTGCCGCCCGGGCAGCTCGCCGAAGTGCTCAAGCAATTCGGCGAGAAAATCGGCGGCCCCCTCGCCGAGGCGCTCAAGGCGGCCGACCCCGAACCGGCCCCGCCCGAACCGCCCCTGTCGGCGGTCTGTCCCGACTGCGGCACCAGCGACGCCGACTTCCGGCGGCGGCAGCAGGTGGGCTGCGCCACCTGCTACCAGGTCTTCGCCGAAGCCATCCGGGCCCTGCTCCCCGGTCTCCATCCCAAGGGCACCCGCCACCGCGGCCGGGGCCCGCTCGGAACCGGCACCGGCGACAGCCGCGAGCGCCAGCTCCGCCTCCGCCGCCTCCGCCAGCAGCTCGCCGCCGCCGTGGCCGCCGAGGCCTACGAGCGGGCCTCCCAGTTCCGCGACGAAATCCAGCGCCTCGAACTGGAGGACGGCCCCCGGTGAGCCACCCCGTCCTCCAGCAACTGGCCGGCCGTCCCCTGCCCTGGCTGGCCGAGATCGCCGAACCCGGCGGCATCGTCGTCTCCTCGCGCGTCCGCCTGGCCCGCAATCTCGTCGGCCTTCCCTTCCCCCACCGCGCCGCCGCCGCCGACCTGCGCGGCGTCCTCGACCAGGTCCGCGCCGCCGCCAAAGCGGGCGACGGCCTCGGCGACGCCACCTGCTTCCAACTGGCCGACCTCTCCCTCGTCGAGCGCCTCGTCCTCCTCGAACGCCGCCTGGCGAGCGCCGATCTCAACGCCAGTCCGGCGGGCCGGGCCGTGTGGGTGACGCCCGACGAGACCGCCAGCCTGATGGTGAACGAGGAGGACCACCTGCGCCTGCAAGTCCTGCTCCCCGGTCTCCGTCTCGGCCAGGCCCTCGACCAGGCCCGGCGGATCGACACCGCCCTTCTCGCCCGTCTCAACCCCGCCTACCGCGACGACCTGGGCTTCCTCACCTGCTGCCCCACCAATCTGGGCACCGGCCTGCGCGCCTCGGTCATGCTCCATCTCCCCGGGCTGATCCTCGGCGGCCGCATCGAGGCCGCCGTGCGGGCGCTCTCCCGCCTCGGCCTCGCGGTGCGCGGCGCGTTCGGCGAAAACGAGGAAACCGTCGCCCACTTCGTCCAGATTTCCAACCAGAGCAGCCTGGGCGAAACCGAGGACGAGATTCTCGCCAACCTGGAACACTACGTGCGCTCCCTGGTCTGGGCCGAGGAAAACGCCCGGAAAGACCTCGTCCGCCGACAAAAGGACTTGCTCTACGACCATGTGGGCCGAGCCTATGCTATAGTACGGTACGCATACTGTCTCACAAGCAAGGAAGCGCTGGACTGCTTCTCGGCTCTGCGCTTCGGCGTGGAACTGGGGCTGTTCGGCAACCTCACCCACGACATTATCCAGCAGCTTTGCCGCGAGCTTCCCTCCGGGCATCTCCAGATGCTCCAGGGGACCCAGCCGGATTCCGCGCTCCGCGACCGCTGGCGCGCCGCCCGCGCCCGGGCCGCCCTGGCCTGATCCCCGGAACCCCGCCGGCATGCCGCCCAACGAGACCCGAACACGATGCCCAGTCAAGACGACTTCGAATTCGCGATGAACAACTTCACCCCCCGCGCCCGGCAGGTGGTCGCGCTCGCCAAGCGCCACGCCAAGCGCTTCGGGCACAACTATCTCGGGACCGAGCACCTGCTGCTCGGCCTGATCGAGCTGGGCCAGGGGGTCGCCGTCACCGTCCTCAAGCGCATGGGCCTGGACCTCGAAACCGTGCGCTACGAGGTCGAGAAGCACTCCGGCCCCGGCAGCGAGACCCAGATCGAGGGCGACCCCCCCTTCACCCCCCGCGTCCGCCGCGTCATCACCCTGGCCGCCAAGGAGGCCCGCACCCTCAACTACAGCTACATCGGCACCGAGCACCTGCTCCTCGGCCTGATCCGCGAGGGCGAAGGCGTCGCGGCCGGCATCCTGCGCAATCTCCATGTGGACGCCGAGACCGTGCGCAACGAGGTGATGAAGGAACTCGATCCCAACTATCTGCCCCGCGAAAGCCCCGGCCAGAACGACGCGCCGACCCCCGAGATCAAGGAGACGGTCGAGGGGGCGACTCCCGCCCTCCGCGCCTTCGGCCGCAACCTCAACGAGCTGGCCGAACGGGGCGAACTCGACCCGGTCATCGGCCGCGCCGGGGAGATCGAGCGCGTCATCCAGGTGCTCTGCCGCCGCACCAAGAACAACCCCGTGCTCATCGGCGAGGCCGGCGTCGGCAAGACCGCCATCGTCGAGGGCCTGGCCCAGGCCATCGCCTCCCACAACGTCCCCGAGCTTCTCCGCGACCGCACCGTCGTCGCCCTCGACATGGCCCTGATGATCGCCGGCACCAAGTACCGCGGCCAGTTCGAGGAGCGCATCAAGGCGGTCATGGACGAAATCCGCCACGCGGGCAACATCATCCTCTTCATCGACGAACTCCACACCCTGGTCGGGGCCGGCGGCGCCGAGGGCGCGATGGACGCCGCCAACATCCTCAAGCCCGCCCTCTCCCGCGGCGAAATCCAGTGCGTCGGCGCCACCACCCTCGACGAGTACCGCAAAAGCATCGAGAAGGACGCCGCCCTCGAGCGCCGCTTCCAGTCCATCGTGGTCCCCCCGCCCACCCGCGCCGAGGCGATCGAAATCCTCCGCGGACTCCGCCACAAGTACGAGGACCACCACCACGTCCGCTACTCCGACACCGCCCTCGAACAGGCCGTCGTCCTCTCCGACCGCTACATCAGCGGCCGTTTCCTCCCCGACAAGGCCATCGACGTGATCGACGAGTCCGGCGCCCGCGCCCGCATCGCCGCCATGATCCGGCCGCCGGACCTCAGCGGCATCGAGAAGGAAATCCGCGAGCTGCGCACCGCCAAGGAGCGGGCCGTCGAGGAACAGCGCTTCGAGGAGGCCGCCAGCCTGCGCGACCGCGAGAAGGGCCTTCAGAACCGCCTGGAGGAAACCCTGGCCGCCTGGAAGCAGGAATGCTCCGAGCATGTGGTCCACATCGGCACCGACGAAATCCGCCATGTGGTCTCGAAGATGAGCGGCGTCCCGCTCCAGCGGATCGAGGAGGGCGAGGCCGAGCGCCTGCTCCGCATGGAGGAGGCCGTCAACCGCACCGTCATCGGCCAGAGCCCCGCCGTCAACGTCATCTGCCGCGCCCTGCGCCGCTCGCGGGCCGAACTCAAGGACCCCCGCCGCCCCATCGGCTCCTTCATCTTCCTCGGCCCCACCGGCGTCGGCAAAACCTATCTCGCCAAGGCCCTGGCCGAATTCATGTTCGGCGACCCCGAGGCGCTCATCCGCCTGGACATGTCCGAGTACATGGAGAAATTCAACGTCAGCCGCCTGGTCGGCTCCCCGCCCGGCTACGTGGGCCACGGCGAGGGCGGCCAGCTCTCCGAGCGGGTCCGCCGCCGCCCCTATGCGGTGGTGCTCTTCGACGAGGTCGAGAAGGCCCATCCGGACGTCATGCACATCCTGCTCCAGATTCTCGAGGAGGGCCAGCTCACCGACAGCCTCGGGGTCAAGGTCAGCTTCCGCAACACCATCGTGGTCATGACCTCGAACGTGGGCGCCCGCGACCTCCAGCGACCCGTCAACATGGGCTTCGCCAAACCCGGCACGGCCGACGGCCTCCACGAGTACGAGCGCATGCGCGACCGCCTCCAGGAGGAGGCCAAGCGCTTCTTCAAGCCCGAATTTCTCAACCGCGTGGACGAAACCGTCGTCTTCCGCCAGCTCGACCGCGAGGACATCGCCCGGATCGTGGACCTCGAAGTGGACAAAATCCGCGAGCGCCTCTCCGACCGGGACATCCGCCTGAAACTCGAGGACTCCGCCCGCCGCTTCCTGGTCGAGAAGGGCTTCCTCCCCGAGTATGGCGCCCGCCATCTCCGCCGCACGGTGGAACGCTACATCGAGGACCCGCT
>LVAZ01000246.1 GCA_001603055.1 Victivallales bacterium Lenti_02 | reverse complement strand
CTTGACAGGAGGGCTGGAAAAGCTAGTCTGCGCGGCGGGTCCCGCAAAAGGCGGCACCCAGCCCAGGAGCCGACCTATGAACCCCGCCGCCGACCGTCTGGACCGTTCGTGTTTCCTCTGCCGCGCCGGCAAGCCGCACAATCCGGCCATCGCCCACCTCACCGAGACCCACAGCCTGCCCGCCACGGCAGGCTACCTGTTCACCGAACTGCTGGCGGGACGGCAGGACCCGGACACCCGGCGGATTCTGGCGGCCCTGCGGGAGCACCGCGAGACGGACCCCGCCCAGCAGACCTACGGCTGCCTCAAGTGGTATCTGGAATCGCCCCGCGTCTACGACACCAACGCCTCCTTCTTCGTCTGCACCCCCCTGACCGGCATCTGGCTGGCCTGCCGGGACCGGCTCGCCGGGGACGAACTGGCGGAGCTGCGCGGGGTCTTCGCCGACGTGCTGCCCTGGTTCTCGCGCATGGCCCTCAACCCGAGCCTGTTCTATCCGAACAAGTGCATCAGCGACGCGGCGATGCTGCTGGCGGCAGGCCATGTGCTCGGCGACGAAACCGTGACCACCCAGGGCCGCGATTTCGCCCGGCGCTATTTCGACTACTACCGGCGGCGCGGCACCGGCTGGGGCGAGGATCATTCGCCCTGCTACACCAAAGTCATTCTCGAAATGACCCTGCTCATCATGGCCCTCGAAGGCGGCGGCGATGTGCATGACGACGCGCGCGGCATGACCGACGCCATCATGGACTGGGCCGATTTCCACGACGGGCTGGACGCTGTGCCCAGCATCCGCGGCTACAACTTCGGCGCGAATATCGAGGTCAAATACGGCATCGCCCCGCTCTTCGGAACCGCGCAGGAAGAACCCCTGGCCAGCCTGCTCGGGGTGCTGAAAAAGGTCACGGGCTACCATTGGGACCGCCGCCCCCTGCCCGTCCCGCGCCAGCGCCGCTGGCGGACCTTCGACCAGCACTACAGCACCAGCTACATCGGCCCGGAATCCCGGCTCGGCACCCTCAGCGCCTATCCGCTCATGCCCAATTCCTACATGCACGACGGCTGGGGCCTGGGCTGGCAGAGCAAGCCCTGCGCCTTTCAGGTGCCCGGCCGGGAGTACGGCATCCTGCAATGGCTGAGCGAGGACGACGAGGGCGTGGTCCGGCGGCACGAATCCGGCCAGGGCATGCACGAATGGGCCAGCCGCCACCTGTTCAAGCGCCTGAGCTTCCATCCCGACGTGGAATTCGTCGGCCACCAAGAAGGCGGCGCGGCCATCGTCCTGCGCGAAATCCACCGGCTCCATTCGCCCACCTGGCGGCTGGTGGACCGCTGGCGGCTGGCCAAGGGGGCCGGACGCCTGCTGGTGGACGGCGCGGAACCGGTCAACGGCGAAGTGCCCCCCGGCGCCTGGCTCATCCTCGACTACGGCACTGGCGCGGTGGCGTTCCGCGCCCTCTCCTGCCGGCTTCCCGCCGAACCGGAGGACGACGGCAACCCCCAGCGCCGCACCCAGGGCCACATCGCCGAACAGCCCCTCCGCATCAGCCGCGAAGGCGACGAAATCCACCTCGACCTCGTCCTCGCCGAAGGCTGCGAGGAGGTCCTCACCGAACCCCTGCTCTTCACCGGCTGGTGCGTCGTCCTGCTCGACCGGCCCGGGGACGCCGCCGCCCTGCGGGTCGAGGAATCCTTCCGCGAGGACGGCGAAATCCCGCGCACCTACGGGGAACTCATCCGCACCGTCACCCTCGCCACCCCGGACCACACCCTGACCCTAGAGCGCGACATGCTCGCCCGGACCGCGCGGCGCTGGCTGGACGGCCAGCCGGCCTGATCCGCCCGCCTACACGGGGGAATCCTCGCCGTTCCCGAGCAGTTCGTAGTCCGCGTCGCTGTCTCTGGCGGCCTGGGCGGCGCTGTTTTCGCCCTCCGGGGCGACGGCGAGCACCCGGTTGCCCAGCCGCTCGATGGCCCAGGCGCCGGTGGGCGCGGTGAGCACGATGCTGAGGACCGCCACCGCGAGGATGACATCGCCGGGACCAGAGTCCATGCCGGCCGCCTTCATGGCCAGCAGAGGCGCCCCGCCGATGGCGGCCTGCACCGTGGCCTTGGGAATGTAGGCGACCACGACGAACCAGCGTTCGCCGGGAGTCAGGTCGCTGCCCAGCAGGCACAGCCACGTCCCGACGCCGCGCGCCACCAGCCCCAGCAGAATCACCGCCGCCCCCGCCAGACCGGCCTGCCAGGCCACATGGATGTTCACCTGCGCCCCGACCAGCGTGAACAGCAGAATCTCCGCCAGCACCCAGATTTTGCCCAGCCGGGCGGAAATCTCGTGCGCGAACCGCTCCTCCTTCTCGAGGATCACGAAGCCGATGGCCATCACCGCCAGCAGGGCCGCGAAGGGGACCACCCCCTCGCACCAGTGCTCGATGCGCACCAGAATGATCGAGGCGCCGAGGATCATCAGCACCCGCTTGGTGGCGCGCGGATTGAACCGCCGGAACAGCCACAGAAACGCCAGACCGAGCAGCAGCCCCGCCAGCGTCCCGGAGACAATCGCCAGCGGAATGCCGGCCAGTTGCCAGACCACGTTCACGCTCTGCCCGACGTACATCCCCACCAGCGCGCTGTAGAGCACGATCACGTACACGTCGTCCACCGACGACGCCGCCAGCACCAGGGTCGGAATCCCCTTCTCCACCCCCTGCCGCCGCTCGATGAAACGGATCATCTGCGGCACCACCACGGCCGGCGAAACCGCCCCCAGGATCGCCCCCAGAATGGCGGATTCGAGCACCGTGAGGCCCAGCAGGAACGGCGCGACCAGCGCCACCGCCAGCAATTCGAGCGTCGCCGGTATGAAGGAAAGCAGCAGCGCCATCCGCCCGATCCGCGCCAGGGTGTCCTTGCTCAGCTCGAAACCGGCCCGGAGCAGGATGACGATCAGCGCGATCACCCGCACATCCCCGGATATGTTCAGCATGGCCGGGTCCATGATGTTGCCGACGAACGGCCCCAGCCCGACCCCCAGCAGGAGCATCCCGATCAGACCCGGCCAGCGGAACCGCCGGAACAGCCAGTCCGCCAGCAAACCCAGAATGATGAGTTCCGCCAAAGTCAGCGCCATGCCCGCACCCTCCGCCGCCAGGGGCTGTAGTACAAATCGGCAACCACCCGCCCCGCCCCGCGCGGGACCTGGAATCCTGATTTTCGCATGATCCTTCCACTCCTGGTTGTGGGCTTGCCCGGCAGGAGGGAAAACAATAACTCCTGCCGAACGCATTCGTTCCGGCAGGAGTCATCAGCCATGAAAGGCGGTTGGGTTCCGGGGGACTCCATCCCCGCTGGGAAACGGCAGAACTATACTCTCCCGAAGGAAACCGGCAAACCGCCCGTCCGGGTTTACGGCATGATCCCGCGCAGGGAGTCGGCGACGACCCGGGCGCGCTCTTCGCGGGACAGGCTGTCCAGCCGTTTGCAGAAGGGCTCGACCGTCACCGGACCGTCGTAGCCGATCTCGCGCAGAACCCCCATGAAGCCGGGCAGATCGATCACCCCGGTGGCACCGGGCAGTTCGCGGCAGTTGTCCTTCTGCTCGTCCACGGGGATGCCGGCCGGCGCGTCGTTCACATGCACCAGAACAATGTCCTCGTTGCGCAGTTGGCGCAGTTCGTCGAGGGTGCCGCCGGAGGTATACCAGTGCCAGGAATCAAGCAGCACCCCGACCGTCTCGACGCCGATGGCGTCGCGCAGTTCGAGCAACTGGGGGAGCGTGTGGACGAATTCGCAGAGCTTGCCCTGGCGCGAGGTGGCGGGGCCGACGAATTCGAGCCCGAGCCGGAGATCGTGCGCGGCCAGAATCCGGGCGACGGGGCGCAGCCGATCCACATGCAGCGCGAAGTTCTCCCGATAGGTGAGAGCGTCCGAGGCGGGGCGCAGCCAGGTGGCGCAGCGGGTGCAGCCCAGCTCCTGCGCCCGCTGGGCGAAGAGGCCAAGCCCATCGATTCCCCGCCGGTAATCGGCGGCGGTCTCGCGGAATTCGACCGGCAGACCGACCGAGCCTACCCGCAGCCCCAGGGAGGCATAGAGACCGCGGGTCGCCCCGACCGATGCGTCGATCACCGGGTCCACCCCCGCGAATCCCGCCTCTTTGGCCAAGGGCAGCACCTCCGCCATCGGCCCGCCAAGACCCACCGCGCCAGGACACAGGTTGCTGTACATCGTTGCCCTCCTGCATGCGGGAAAAACGAAACACCAATACAGAATAGTACAAATCCGTCGGTTTCGCCATTCGCCCGAAAAAAAACCCCCACCGCCGAAATCGGTCGGTGGGGGCGCGGTCGGAAGAACAGCTACTCGATGGTTTCGACGGCGTCGTCGAGCCCGTCTTCCTCGAGCATCTGGCGCAGCTTCTCGAGGGCCTGGTTCTGAATCTGGCGGACGCGCTCGCGGGTGCGGCCGATGGTCTGGCTGACCTCCTCGAGGGTGCGGGGACGCTCGCCGTTGAGGCCGAAACGGAGGTTGAGGATGGTGCGCTCGCGCTCGTCCAGCCGGTCGGTCAGGGCGAGCATGTGCTTGAGGGTCTCCTCGTCCTTGACGATCTCGTCCGGAGACACGGTCTTCTCGTCCGGAATGATGTCCCGGAACTCGCCGTCCTCGCCGTGCTGGATGGGATCGTGCAGGGAGATGGTGGTGGTCTTGCCGAGGCGCAGGCCGGTGACGGTGCGCTCGGTGAGGTTGATCTCCTTGGCGATCTCCTTGTCGGTCGGCTCGCGCCCGAGCTGCTCGGTGAGCTTGGTGCGGGCCGCCTGAATTTTGCTGATCTTGCTGGCCGACTGGACGGGGATGCGGATGGTGCGGGCCTGGTTGGCCAGGGCCCGGCGCATGGACTGCTTGATCCACCAGGCCGCGTAGCTGCTCAGTTTCGCCCCCTTCGAGGGGTCGAACTTCTCGACCGCGCGCATCAGCCCGATGTTGCCCTCGGAGATGAGGTCCAGAAGGGGCAGCCCCAGCCCCTTGAAGTCGTGGGCGATCTTCACCACCAGCCGGAGGTTGCTGCGGATCAGCTTGGCCCGCGCCGTCTCGTCGCCAGAAGCGATCCGGGCCGCCAGATCAACCTCCTCCGTCGGCGTCACGAGGGGATATTGACCGATGTTCTGCATGTAGAGCTTCATCGTGTCATTGTCGGAGAGCATCTGGCCGGAATCCTTTCAATTTCAGCGAAACGGGAACGGAATCTTGCAGCATCCCGGAACCGGAGCCGGACGTTCCGAGAACTTCCCTCGCGGATTCCCGCTTCCAAAACGTGAAAACTTCGTGAGCGTAACCCAAAAGATAGCTTGTTTCACAGGTCTTGTCAACGCAACCCAAAGGGCGCCGCCTGGACATGGCCGTCCGTATCCGCACATGAAATGCAACGTACCGGCACGGGCGGCTATTGGCCCGGATGGTTCCAATGGAACTAGGGCTGCGGGGGGACGGCGCCCAGGCCGCCCGGCGTCTCCGGGACGCGGGGCGTGCCGATGGTCTCGAAAAGCGACTGGTACTGGCGGGCGAACCGGGTGCCGGCGTGGTTGCTGAGGAACGTCCTGGCGGCGATTTGGGCGCGGAGCTGGAAGGCCGGATCGGCGTTGCCGCGCCGCACCGCCTCGGCCAGGGCTTCCGGCGTGCGCGGGGTGGCCCCCACTTGCAGTTCGTCGACCATGAGGGTGAAATCGCGGCGGGCCTCCTCTTCGCCGAGCAGACGGGCGCAGGCTTCGGCCAGTTCGCCGCCGCTGAGCAGGAAAAGGTCCCTGGCCGTCTTGGGCTTCGCCCCCGGCATGGCCAGAACCCCGCGCAGGAAATTGGCGTCGGGGTCGTTCTCGGAACCGAGACGGCGGGGAATTTCGCGGGGGTTCAGCTCGGCCAGGGAGAAGGAATAGCGGAACTGCCCCTGCTCGACCTGCACCAGGCCGCTGACCCGGCCGTTGGCGACGGTCTGGACGAGCAGCGTGATCTTGTTGTTGCGCAACTGCACCGTGACCGCTTTGCCGCGCTCTTCGGCGAAGGAGTTCAGCACCCGGTCCTGCATGGTGGGGAGCAGGGCCAGGCGGGCCTGGATGGCGGCCACCCGCTCGGCGGGCAGCTCGATGGCCAGATTGCGGGTGCCTGCCGCCCAGAGCGCGGTCGCCGCGTCGTAATTGCCCCGGTACAGTTCGCCGACCACCAGATCGAGAATCTGGCGCAGAACCTGGTCGGCAAGCGGGGGCGCGTTGCGCGGTCCGGGCGGAGCGGGCGGCAACTCCTCGGCCGCCTCCGGGGCCAGGGCGGCCAGCCGGGCGGGGGACTCGGGGGCGCCCGCGGGCGGCACTGCGGACGGGCCGGGGGGCGGCGGTACCGGCTC
>LVAZ01000245.1 GCA_001603055.1 Victivallales bacterium Lenti_02 | reverse complement strand
GAAGGGGATGGGCGGGCGGGTCGGGGTGTCGTCGGCTTTCGCTCCCATGAGGAAATAGCGCACGGGCGGGGCTTGGGCGAGGCCCAGGTCCCGGCCCTTCAGCCATTGCTCGAACCAGGGCAGGCGCACGTCCTCCTCGAAGCGGATGCCGCCCTCGGGGGCGAAGGAGAGATCGCCCGCGCGGGGGACGCCGACTTCGGCGTGGGTCCAGGGGCCGATGAGCATCTGGACCGGACCGCTCCCGCGGTCGCGCAGAGCCAGGAAGTTCTCGACGGTGCTGCGGGTATAGGTGTCGTACCAGCCGCCCACGTAGAGGGTGGGAACATCGGCGTGCTGTTCGTAATGGGGGCGCGGTCCCCAGCCGGGGGCCTGCCAGTGTTCGTCGTAGCAGACGTGTTCGAGCAGATCGAGCGCCCATTTTTCGTAGTTGGGGAGCAGGCAGAGGGGGGTGGTTCCCCGGCGGATCGGTCCCTCGCGCAGGTAGTCCCAGACCTGGGCGCTGGCTTGGTTGAGAGCGTCGCGGATGGCCGGGCTGGCCTGGGCCTCCCGGCTCGATGCGGCCATGGTGAAGGCGTAGACCAGGAAACGAAGTTCGAGGGCGCCGTTGTGGCGCATGGAGCTGTGGTAGTAGCTCGACGGGCCGAACTGGACGATCATGGCGGCGAGATGGGGCGGGGTCAGCGAGGCGAGGGCGCTCTGCACCGCCGCGCAATAGGAGCTGCCCAGGGTGCCCACCTTGCCGTCGCACCAGGGCTGGGCGGCGAGCCACTCGACCGAGTCGTAGCCGTCCGGCCCCTCGTTCTTGAAGCCGTAGAATTCCCCCGGCGAGGCGTAGCGCCCACGCACGTCCTGGGCGGCGAACACATAGCCGTGCCGGGCGTAGAATTCGCCGCAGCCCCGGCTGCCCGCCTTGTCGTAGGGGGTGCGGATGAGCAGGCAGGGGAAGGTGCCGGGCGAGCGCTCGCAGCCGGTGGCGGGGAAATAGAGGTCCGTGGCCAGGACAGCACCGTCGCGCAGGGGCAGCATGACATTGGGCACGCAGAGAACGTCGTGTTCGGGCATGGTTCGGGTCTCCTCGGGTGGCTTGTCCCCGAACCGTACCATGAATTGTGCCGGGCGCGAACGTTCAGGGCAGGGATTTTCCGCCTGCGGCGCGGAATTCCCGAGGCGAGACCCCGAGGTTGCGGCGGAAGAAGCGGGAGAATTGGAGCGGGTCGGGGAAGCCGCATTGTCCGGCCACCTCGCCGACGCGCAGTTCGCTGGCGCGGAGCAGGTCGCAGGCGCGGCGGATGCGGAGCTGGGCGAGATAACGCAGCGGCGGCATGCCGAAGGTGCGGCGGAACAGGTTCGAGAAGTAGGTGGGGTGAAGGTGGACCCGGCCGGCCAGCATGGCCAGAGTCCAGGGATGGGCCGGGTCCGCCACCAGAGCCGCGAGGGCGGGCTGGAGCCTTTGGCGGGCTTCCTGGGGAGGGAGAAGGTCATCCCAGTTCGCGGGCAGAAACGGGCCGAGCAGATCAAGCAGACGGGCATGGCGGAACAGGGCGGCGCGGGGTGTGTGGGTGCCTAGGGCGACGATGAGCTGTTCCAGCATTTGCCGTTCCGCCGGTTCGCAGGCGGTTTGGGTAGGGGGATTCCAAAGGGCGAAGAGGTCCACCATGGGCAGGACTTCGAGGCGGAAATGGACCCAGGCGAGGCGCATGGGTTCGGTGCAGCGGTAGCGGGCCGTCCGCCCCGCCGGAATCAGCCCCAGCCAGCCGGGCCGCAAATCGAGTTCCGCGCCGTTCTCGAAGGAAATCCGGGCGCTTCCCGAGGCCAGGGTGTAGAGGCGGGAGAAGTCGTCGCGGATGGTCCAGCGGCCCCCGCCGCCCCAGTCCGGCCCGTAGTCGTCGCAGGCACCGGCCATCAGCTCCATCTGGAGCCGGGGAACCCGGGGAATCTGCCAGCCGGGCCGGGGAGGGCGGTTGTCCATGCCGTGTCTTTCTGTAGAATTGCCATATTCTTCTTTAGCCTTTCCATACCGTATCCCGCGAACAGGCAATACGGTAGCGGGGTTGTGATTTCTGCATCCATCTGGCGAAACGTCGTAAACCGGGAGCGAACCATGCGTTTCAGAAGGTTTTTTCCTGCCGTCGCGACTGTTCTGTTCCTGGCGGGGGTTGGCCGGGGCGCGGATTTCTACGTCAGTCCCGAGGGGAACGACGCCTGGTCGGGCCGGGTGGCTGAGGCGGTCGGCAACGATGGTCCCTTCGCCACGCTCGAAAAGGCCAGCGCGGCGGTGCGCGAGCTGGTGGCGGCGGGGTTGGCCGAGCCGGTGACCGTGCATCTGCGCGGCGGGGTGCATGTGGTGGCCCAGACTGTGAAACTGGGGCCGGAAAGCTCGGGCACGGCGGCCCACCCGATCACCTTCGCCGCCTACCGGGACGAGACGCCGGTTCTTGTCGGAGCCAAGACCGTGAGCGGCTGGCAACCCTACCGGGACGGCATCTACCGGGCGGACCTCGCCGCGCAGGGGCTGGCCGGTTTCCGTTTCCAGAATCTCTTTTTCCAGGGCCAGCGGCAGATTCCGGCCCGGTATCCGAACCTCGATCCGGCGGAACCTTTCACCAGTGGCTGGGCCTATGTGGACTCGGTCAAACCGCCCGCCGGGACGGTCGAGGAATTCGGCGCGAAACGGGTCTTGCAGGTGCGCGAGGAGGATGTGCGCCGCTGGGCGAACCCCGAGCAGGGACAGGTGTTCATCTATCCCACCCACGAATGGTGGAACAACATCGTCCCCATCCAGAGCCTGTCCGAGGACGGCCGCACCATCGTGGTCAAGGCGAATTGCTCCTACGAGATCACCCCCGACAACCGCTATTTCGTCATGGGCCTGCCGGAGGAGATCGACATGCCGGGGGAATGGGCCTTGGACGCGGCGGGCACGACCCTCTATTTTCTGCCTCCCGCGCCCTTGGCGGATGAACCGGTCCAGGTTCCGGTGACGCGGACGATTCTCGAATTGACCGGGGCGCGGCATGTCACCATTCGCGGGCTCACCTTCCAGTACAGCGACGGCAGCGCCGTGGTGCTGAACAACTCCGAGGATTGCCTGGTCGCCGCCTGCACGATCCGCAACGTGGGCGACTACCACGGCTCCGGGGTGAATGTCTGGGGCGGCAAGCGCAGCGGCGTGGTGGGCTGCGACATCCACGATGTGGGGCACAGCGGTATTCAGC
>LVAZ01000244.1 GCA_001603055.1 Victivallales bacterium Lenti_02 | reverse complement strand
AGGTAGGCATTGCGATTCTCCTTTGTCGTCTAGTGCCAGGCCTCATGGACGGTGAGGCCGGCGGCGTCCAAGCCCGCCGCATCCTCCTCGACCAGAGGCGGGCGGGCATCCGGCGCCAGCAATTCGAGCTGCACATTCCGGAAGACGATTCCGCGCGCATGGCGCACATAGAATCCCCAGGCCGGCAGGGTACCGAACATCCCGGCGGCCGGATAGCTATCCGGCCGCTCGGCAACCGTCGCCAGAGCCGAGACGGCGGAGCCGCCGCCGGGCCAGCGGATCACCGTGTCGGCGATGGTCACCTCCTCGACCAGATGCCCCGGCAGGCCGGAGATGAAGCTCTCCCGCGCCGCGTACCGATGGCAGTCGGCGGTGCCCGCATTCTCGATGCCCAGCTCGAAGAGAATCTCGCGGTACGACTTGTCCGACAAATCCACTTCGACGTTGCGGATATCCACCTTGCGCAGCCGCCCCGGCATCCGTTCCTCGCCCGCCTGGAAATAGGAGGGGCGGAGGCGCGCCCCGAGACGGATGAGAATCGCCGCCAGGGCATCGTGCGCCCGCACGTTCTCGATGCTCACCCCTTCCAGGTCCGTGCCGTCCACGGAGTAGATTTCGATGGCTTTGGCCCCCCAGGCTTCGAGGTCGCGGACCACGAGATTGCGGTATTCGCCGCGGGTTTCGGTGCCGATCTTGAAGGCCCCCCGGTAGGTCACGGCCCGGTTGCCCAGGATGAGGAAATCGCGGTTGACGCGGTCTCTGGTCTGGCTTTTGATGACGATGGCGTCGTCGTCGGAAATGACCGTGCTGCCCTCGATCCGCACCTCCTCGCTGCCGGAGATGTCGATGCCGTCGTTGTTGCGTCCCGGCCGGGGGCTGTTCACCGTCACCCCGCGGATGGTCAGTCGGCGGCAGGAGACGTAGTGCTGGGTCCAGGAGCCCGAGTATTGGGTGGTGATCCCGGTCACGGCAATGTCGCTGCACTGGATCAGATGGATGAGCTGCACCCGCCAGCCGCGCGACGGCCAGGCCTGGCCCTGGGCATCCACCACGCCCCGCCCTGAAATCCCGATGTTCCTGGCCCCCTCGGCGTAGAGAAGCGCCTGCAGCGGATAGTGCGAGCGGTTGGTGCTGCCCAGCAGGGTCGCCCCCTTCTCCAGATGCAGCGTCACGTTGTCCTTCAGAACCAGCGTGCCGCTGCGGTAGACCCCCGGCGGCAGCAGGACCGTGCCGCCGCCCGCCCCGTGCGCGGCGTCGATCGCCGCCTGCAACGCGCCCATGTCCAGATGCGAACCGTCCCCGCGCGCGCCCTGATCGCGGACGTTGACCACCAAACCGGCCAGGGGCGGCAGTTCCACTTCCGGCAGGGGCGGCAGCGGCGCGGTCGGTTCGGGAACCGGCGTCCTGGCCGCAGTGGCGGCCGACGGCAGAACAATGGGGATGGGCTGGAGCGGGTCCAGCCGGTCCGGCTGCGCCAACTGGCCGAAGCCATTGTGGCCCCAGCCCCAGACCTTCCCGTCCGCATCGAGCGCCAGGGCATGGCGCATGCCCCCGGCCAGGGCCACGATCCGGACGGCATCGAGTTTGACCTTCTGCGGACGGTCCCGGTTGAGGCCGAGCCGGGAGCCGCTGCCCAATTCGCCGAACACGTTCCAGCCCCAGGAGCGGACTTCCCCGTCCGCCGTCAGGGCCCAGCTCGCCTCGTAGCCGCCGCGCACCGCCGCGATGCCCTCCAGGGGGCCATCCCCCTCGGCGGCGACCACCG
Source organism: Victivallales bacterium Lenti_02 (assembly GCA_001603055.1). GTDB lineage: Bacteria > Verrucomicrobiota > Lentisphaeria > Oligosphaerales > Lenti-02 > Lenti-02. The sequence goes on along the minus strand of LVAZ01000244.1, from coordinate 812 downwards.
CCACCGGATGGGGCAGGCGAAGGACCGCCGAATTGCCCTCCCAGAACCCCTTGCGGGTTCCCTCGCCCAGTTGCCCGCCGCCGTTGTAGCCCCAGGCGACCACCCGGCCGTTCCGCAGCACCGCGAGGCTGTGGAACATGCCGGCGCCGATTCCGCCCACCTCGCCGAGCGTTCCCTCCCCGCCGAGTCCGGAAACTGCAACCGGCACCGCCTCGGGGCGTTCCAAGGGCACCACCATCTCCGTCCCGGTCCCGGCATGGGTGAGCACCAGCCGGACCTCGTCGGCCCGGTCGTTGTCCGTCGTGCCGGAACCGACGGCGAGGCGGGGGAGTACCAACCGCGCCGCTTCGCCTTTCGCCGCCACCGCCGGATAGTCCAGGGTCGAGGCCAGTTCGACGAATTCCGCGTTCCGGGAGGTTCGCGCCGTGCGGCGCTCGCCCGCGCCGGTCTCGTCGGCCACGCGGATGCGCACCCCGGCATACTCGTCGCGCAGAGGGATGCGGTCGGCCACGTCGCGGTGGTCCGGATCGGTGTAGACATAGGCCAGGGCCACGGTCCAGTCGCCAGCCAGCGCAGGGGTCCAGACCCCGCTCAGGCGGGTGCCGGAAAAGCCGCCGCCCGCGTCGGCCCTGCCGGTGCCGAGCTGTCCTTCCCAGTTGCTGCCCCAGGCCCAGACCGTGCCGTCGTCCCGCAGGGCCAGCGTATGGTGCGCCCCGCAGGCCACATCCACCACCCGGTCCAGAACACCCTCCCCCGCCGGTCCCACGACCGGCACGGGAAAGACGCTCCAGGAAGCGGAGTCGCGCTGGCCG
>LVAZ01000243.1 GCA_001603055.1 Victivallales bacterium Lenti_02 | reverse complement strand
GGCGGATTTGCGGCCCCTGCCCCTGCCGGCCACCGGACGCGCGACCCTGGACGAGGTCCTGGCGGCGGCCCGGGTCGCCGACTGGCCCGCCGGGCGCCGGGTCCGGCATGGCATTCCCTTCGACCTGCCCGGCGAGCAGACGCCCCTCCCCGCCACCGGCATCGCGGAACGGACCGAAACGGAACTGCCGGTCGGGCAGGCCTGCTCGCAGGTGTTCGCCCTCGCCTTCGCCCTTCTCCGCGGGGCCGAGGAGGAAGTCTACGCGCGCAACAGCAAGCTGACCGAAATCCGCGAGATCGACCGTTTCCGCGCCCGGCTCGAATATGCGGACGGAACCAGCGAAGCCTGCCAGCCCTGGAATCTCACCCACGGCGACTTCCTGCTGCGCGACGGCGTCCAAGTGCTGACTTTCTTCGCCGATCCGGACAAAATCCTCGCCCGGATCGTGCTGGTGGACAACAGCCCCGGCCTCGGTCTGGCCGTCGCGGCCCTGACCGCCTGCACCGGCCCCGTTCTGGTCCCCGATCCCGACGATACCCTGCCCCTCTTCGCCCAGCGCCCCCTGCAGCGGGAATCCATGAAGCCTACGGTCCACCTGCAAGGCGACACCCTGGAGGTGCGCCTGCCCCTGGGAACGGCCACCCTGGCGCTGACCCCGCTCCCCCGCCTGAGAACCCTGCGCAATCTGGTGGCGGACGACGACCTGCTGCGCAGCGCGGACCCCGGAGAACCCCTGTTCCGGGTCCGGGTGGACGGCGAACCGGTGCCGGCGGAAAACTTCCGCCTGGCCGAGGCCAGGGTCCGCGACACCCGCAACACCACCCAGGCCCGCCTCCGCTACACCTGCCGCGAACCGGTTCCCCTCACTCTCGCCGTGGACCTCATCCCCTCCCAGGAAAGCGAAATCCTCTTCGCCAATCTCCGCCTGACCAACGACGGCGGCGAGAGCCGCCGGCTGGCGGTCGAGGGGCCTCTGGCCGGCCCGTTCCAACTGGGGGCCGACCTGGCGGATGTCCTCTACCTCCATCCCCGCCAAGGTGCCTGCCTGCACCGGCGCGACACCTACCGCCGCGACCGCTTCGGGGGCCGTTTCCCGCTCCAGTTCATGGTCGCCTTCAACCCGGCCGCCAACTCGGGCGTCTATCTGCGGACCGAAGGGGGCACCGAGATGCGGGACTACGCCCTGGCGAAGAATGCCGCCGGGGTGAGCTTCGCCGTCCACTATCCCGCCGACCTGCTGGTCGCCCCGGGCGAGTCGGCAGTTCTGCCCAGCGCGGCGCTGGGGCTTTCGGAAGGGGACTGGCACCGCGCCTACTGGGCGTACCGCCGCTGGCTGGCCGCCCAGTACCACCCCTTGTCCCAGACGGAATCGTGGTTCCGCGAGGTGTTCAACTTCCGCCAGCGCTTCCTGCACGCCCACGACCCGCTCTACGACAGGGATACCGGGAAATACCGTCTGGAGGACGCCATCGCCGAGGGCGAGGAGCACTTCGGCGGCATCGAGTATCTCCACTTGTTCGACTGGGGCAATGTGCCCGGAATCGGGCGGACCTACGGCCGGACGGGCGACGTGTCCCCCTTCGACGGAACCCTCGCCGGCGGCACCGCCGCCTTCCGCGATGCCATCCAGGCGGTGCGGCGGCGCGGCGTGCGGGTCGGCCTCTACATCGAAGGGTATCTGCTCGAGGAGCGCGGCCGACTGGGCGCGGCCCACGGGGCCGACTGGCAGATCGTCCAGCGCAACGGCGAGCGGCTCTACTGGCCCGCCGGCAGCGAGATGATGATCTGCCCCGCCGTCCCTGCCTGGCGCGAGGTCCAGCTCTCCACCTACGAGGCGCGGGTGCGCGAACTGGAGGTGGACGGCATGTACCTGGACCAGTTCGGCTTCGCCAACGAGGGCAAGGACTGCTGGAGCGGCGCCCACGGCCACCCGGTCCCCCTCGGCGCCACCACCAGCGAATTCGTGTTCACCCAGCTCATGCGTCAGCGCCTTTCCTCGGTCCGCCCCGATGTGGTGCTCTACGGCGAGGAGGTGCCCGGGGACGTGAACAGCCAGAACATGGACGGGGCCTTCTCGTACCACATGGCCGCCTGCCGGCAAACCCGCCCGCTCGTCCCCCTGAACCTGCCCCGCTTCGCCTACCCCACCTTCAAAACCTTCGAGATTCTAGTCTGCGACCAGCCCATGGGAGGCTGGACCGAAGGGGTGCAGTGGACCTTCTTCAACGGCTCGGGCATCTGGCTCGAAGGCCCCGCCACCACCTGGTTCCGGCCCGAAACCCTGGCCACCATCCGCCATTGCCACGCCATTCTGCGCGAGCACCGGGACGCCTTCGCCTCGCGAAACGTGGAACCCCTGGTGGACACCGGCGTGCCCGGCATCTTCGCCAACGCCTTCCGGCATGGTCCGAAAACCGTCTACACGCTCTACAATGCCCGGCACCGGACGTTCCGCGGCACCATCGTCGGCCCCCGCTGGCAGGGTCTGCTCCGCGTCGAGGACGTCTGGAACCGCCGGGAGGTGGTGCCGGAACGCGACGGCCTGCTGTCCCGGCTGCCGGTGGAACTGCCCCCCCGCGGAGTCGGCTGCCTGCTGCTGGTGCAGTAGCTCCGGGAATCCGGACACGAATCCCCTCTACCCATGGAGTGCCCGACGATGATCCTACGCCCCCTGTTTGGTGTCCTGCTGGCTGCGGCGACAGTATGGGGAGCGGATTTCGCGGAGGATTTCGCCGGCGGGGCTCTGGCGGAGGGCTGGCAGGTGACGGGAGACGCCGCCGTCGTCCCCGAGCACGGCGGCTGCCTGCGCATCGGGCCGGGCGCGCGGGTGGTGCGCTGGTTCCGCGAGACGGACGGCTCGGGCGAGGTGAGCCTCCGGGTGCTCGACAACGGCGCCCGGGCGGCCAAACCCCGCGACCGGGCCGCCGGCCCGGCCTGGGGCCTCATCGCCCGCGACGGCCGGGTGCTGCTGGTCGGCGCCCTCTACGCGCCCTATCTCAAGGGCGAGGAGAGTTATGCCGCGACCGACTATCTGGCCGGGGAAACCCCCTTCGCCCGGGTCCGCTACCTGGGCCTCCGCCGCGACGACCAATGGCATACCTGGACCTTCCGCTTCGACCCCGACCAGGGCGGAACCATTCTCCACGACAACCGCGATGTGAACGGACGCGCGGTCCGCTTCGACTGGAACCAGTCCAAGATGCCCGCCTTCGCCGGCCTCGTGCTGCTCGGCGACGCGACGCCGGACCAGACCCACACCATCTGGGTGGACGAGGTGAAGGCGACGCTCGGGCCGCCGATGCGGGTCCAGCCCACCCCGCCGCCGCCCCCGCCGCCGGTGGTGCCCGCCGAAGACCCGGTGCCCGGCGACCTTCCCCGGGTGGCGGAGGCCCTGCGCGGACGGCATCCCCGCCTGCTCTTCACCCCCGAGGAAGTGCCCGCCCTGCGCGAACGGGCGCGCACCGTCTCGGCGGCGGACTTCGCCGCGCTCGAAGCCTATCTGCCGTCCAGCCGCCCGCCGGACCACAAAAACTATCTGACCGACGCCACCGACGGCCAGCGCCAGGGTCTCTGGCGCCTGCCCACCGCGGCCCTCCACTATGTCATCACCGGCAACCGGGAATCCTTCGCCCATGCCCGCCGTTTCCTCGAAATCCTCGCCGCCGACGAGCATTGGGAAACGGGCGGCGAGGAGGACTCGGGCATGTCCTCGGCCAATGTCATGATCGGCTTCGCCATCGGCTACGACCTGCTCTGGAACGACCTCGAACCCGACTTCCGCGAACGCCTCCGCGCCAAGCTCCTGCTCATGGCCCGCCGCCAATACTACCGGGGCCATCTCGCCAAGGCCAAGGGAACCCACTACTGGCAGAACGATCCGGGCAACAACCACCGCTGGCACCGCGACGGCGGCCTCGCCCTCGCGGTCTGCGCCATCGCGGGCGACGGCCCCGGCGACGAGTGGCTGCGCGAACGGCTGGTCGAGGAACTGCGCTTCGTCCACCACTGGCTGCCCGAGGACGGCAGCTCCCACGAATCCCCCTCCTACCTCATCTTCGGCCTCCCCCACCTCGTCCTGGCCTTCGACGCCTGCGACCGGGTCTTCGGCACCAACCTGATGGCCCATCCCTTCTTCCGGGAGACGGCCCGCTTCCGCCTCCATACCCTGGCCCCCGGCTTCAACCACGTCTTCGGCTTCGGCGACGACAACGAAACCGGTTTCGGCGGCTACCACCACGCCCTCTGGCGCGGCCTGGGCGAAGGGGCCAACCCGGCCGAGTATGCCCTCCTCCGCGCGTTCCGGGAAGCCCAGCCCAAGGCCTTCGAATTCGGCTGGATGGGACTCGTCTGGCACCGTCCGCCGACCGGCCCGGAGACGCCCTTCCCCCTGGTCGGCGTCTTCCCCGACCTCGGGCTGGTCTGTCTGCGCGACGGCTGGGGCGCGGACGCGGTGGCCCTCACCTTCAAATGCGGCCCCTATGGCGGCCTGTCGCTCAACGAATTCCGCCACGCGCCCGAGATCGCGGGTGTCCCCTTCCTGGCCGGCTCCGCCCCGCCCCGCTACATCAACATCGCCCACGACGATCCGGACGCCAATTCCTTCCTCCTTTTCGCGGGCGGCAGGATGCTCGCCAAAAGCGACGGCTACGCCAACCGGAAGCAGACCGCCAGCCACAACACCCTGCTCGTCAACGGCAAAGGCCAGCTCGGCGAAGGCGGACACTGGACCCAGCCGGTGCGGGGAATGGACATGCGCACCCTGGCCCGGCTGGCGGGCGTGACCCGGCTGCCCGGCGGCGGCGTGATCGCCGAAGGCGAAGCCGGCGCCAGCTATCCCGGCCTCGCCCTCTTCCGCCGCGCCCTGGTCTGGATGCCCGGCGACTACGTGCTGATTTTCGACCAGGTCCGCGCCGACGCGCCGGTCGAGGCGACTTGGCTGGCGCAGAGCCGCACGGCCGAAGCGGCAGGCACCCGGCTGACTCTGGCCGACGGCGAGGCCCGGGTGGCCGGCCTGCTGGCCGCCTCGGCGGAACTCGAACTGACCGTGACGGACTCGCCCGCCGACCATCGCGGCAACTCTCTCGGCTACCGCCAGGTCCGCGCCGCCGCCCGGGGCGGCGCGCTCGCCATCGCCGCCGTCCTCGATCCCTGGAACCGGGGACCGCTGACTCTGTCCATGACCGGCGAAGGTGCCTGCGAAGTCTGCGGCCCCTTCGGCACCGACCGCTGGGAAATCCAGGTTCCGGACCCCGCCCGGCCCGCCCGTTTCCAGGCTTCGCGCAACGGTGCAAGCCTCCTCGAGTGAAGCGAAAACACAGAAGGGGCCAGAGGGGCTTGTTTCTCGGTTTGGCCAAGCAATATTAGACCCGACCCGTTATCGCCCATATGTCCATCCGTTCTGTCTGTTTGTAGGCAAGTTGCCGTGTCCGTCCTCTCCGCCCGCAGGGTCGGTGACTGACGGCCGCGCCCAGAGGAGTATGACATGCACGCATTGTTGCGCCGAACCGCCGCCGGTCTCGCCTTCGGGATGCTCACTGTCTCGGCCTTTGGCCAGGAGGCAGCTTCGGCTCCGCCGCCCCAGATCACCCTGGGCGAGATTATCGAGCAAGGCGGCAGCCCGATGTACTTCATCGTGGCCCTTTCCTTCGTCGCCTTCTTTCTGATCGTCTTCTACCTGCTGAGCATCCGGGCCGGAGCCCTGTATCCCAAGGCGTTCCTGCGCCAGGCGGAGGATGCGGCGGGAGCCGGCGACGCCGACGCCCTGCGCACCCTCTGCGCCGAGAACGACTCCGCCGCCGCGCGGGTGATCGGCGCGGCCGCCGAGCATGTCATCGGCGACGCCGCCGCCAGCTATTCCGCCGTGCGCGACGCGGTCGAGGACGAGGGCGCCCGCCAGGCCGGCCTCCTCTGGCAGCGCATCCAGTACCTGCTGGACGTGGCGGTCATCGCCCCCATGGTCGGCCTCCTCGGCACCGTCCTCGGCATGATGCGGGCCTTCGCCGGCCTCGAGGTCGGCGTCAGCATCGCCAACAAGGCCGACGCCCTGGCCAGCGGCATCGGCCAGGCCATGTACACGACGGCCGGCGGCCTGGTGGTCGGCATCGGCTCGATGGTGGTCTACGCCCTCTTCCGCGGCTGGGTCAACCGGCATATCGGCCAGCTCGAGCTGGCCTGCAACCGCGTGATCCGCCGTCTGGTCTCCCAGGGCTGAAGAGCGGTCCGCCGCCGGAGGTTCGCCGATGAATTTCAAGAAACGCATTCCCAACCAGCAGGCGGGATTCCAGATGGCCCCGATGGTGGACATCATGTTCATCCTGCTGACCTTCTTCATGACCGCCTTCATCTTCGCCCAGTGGGAGAACAAGCTCGGCATCCAGGTGCCGACCGCCTCCAGCGGCAGCCAGCACGACCGCGAGGTCGGCGAGGTGGTCATCAACATCGACCGCGAGGGGAAGATCTACATCAACAGCATCGAGAAGAGTCCCGACCAGCTCCGGGACCTGCTGGCGATGGTGGCCGACGTGTCCAAGCTCCAGCCCGTCATCATCCGGGCCGATGCCGACGTGGCCCACAAGCATTTCGTCCAGGTGCTCGACATCTGCCGCTCGGTGGACATCGTCAATGTCGCCATCGCCTCGTTGCCCCCCGGCGCGGAGGGGACGGCGAACTGAAGACGCGCGTTCCCCCCAGGTTCTACGAGGTGATGGTTCCATGATTCCGTGCCAGACATCCCTGCCGAAGGCCGTCGCGCTGATGGTCCTGCTTCTCGGTGCCGGAACGCTCTTCGCCCAGCCCACCCAGACCGACGTGCTCGGCCCCGAAGAGCAGATCAACTTCGCCGAGGGCAACTACCAGCGGAAGTTCTACGATCTGGCGGCCAAGGAATACCGCTACTTCGTCGAGCGCTATCCCGACCACGAACTGGCGCCCCACGCCATGTTCCGCCTCATCGTCTGCCTGCGGACTCTGGGCCGCACCGACGAGACCTTCAGCACCATCAACCAGTTCCAGGCCAAGTGGCCCGACCACGAATCCTCGACCCGCCTGTTCCTGTGGAAGGGGGAAATCCTCTTCAACCAGGAGCGCTACGAGCCCGCCGCCGCCTGCTTCCGGCGACTGCTGCTGAACGAGGACTCGAAGAACCAGGAAACCGCCCAGTATTTCCTCGCCCAGTGCCACAGCCGCACCGGCCACGAGGACCTCGCCCTGCAAACCTACGCCGCCCTGGGGGCCAAGCCCTTCGACGCCGAACACATCTACCGGCCCTACGCGCTCTTCGCCGTGGCCGTCGGCCACCAGCGCAGGGACCGGTTCGCCGAGGCGGCCAAGCTCTTCCAGCGCCTCGCCACCGAGGACCATGTCCCCGACCCCGTCCGCGAGGAGGCCATGTACCGCTGGGCGGAATTCGAGTTCTCCAGCCAACGGCACGAGCAGGCGGCGAAAATCTACGCCGACATGCAGGAGCGCTACCCCGCCGGCGTCTTCAGCCGCGAAGCGGGCAAACGCCGCATCTGGGCCCACAACGCGATGGGGCAGTATGCCCGGGCCATCGAGCTGGCGCGGGCCTGGTTCACCAAGTACGGCAACGAGTTCGACTACGAGATCGAGTACGTCTACGGCGCGGCCCTGACCGGCAGCGAGGCTTTCGCCGAGGCGCTGCCCGTCTTCCGCAAAATCGCGGACGCCCCCCAGACCCCCGCCGAATACAGCCGCATGGCGCGCTTCCAGGAAGTCGTCTGCCTCCTCAACCTCCGCCGCCACCCCGAGACCGTCGCCGCCGCCGACGCCTATGTGGATGCCTTTCCGGGAGCCGCCGACGTCGCCACCGTCTACGCCTTCGCCGGCCAGGCCCTCATGGCGGAGGGAAAACACGGCGAGGCCGTGCCCCGGCTGCGCAAGGCCCTCGACACGGCGGTCGGCGAATGGCCCTACTACGAAAGCACCAACCTGTTTCTGGCCGAGGCCCTGGACAAGCTGGAGCGCTACGCCGAGGCCGCCGTTCTCCAGCGCCGCCTGGCCGGCGAGAAAGGCGTCGAGAATCCCGCCTACTTCCTGGTCAAGGCGGGCGAATCCCATGCCAAGGCCGGGGACACCACCGCCGCCGTGGCCGACTTCGAGGGGGTTGTCGAGCGTTTCCCGGACCGGGCCGACGAGGTGAAGGCCGCCATGTTCCACCTGACCCAGCTCTACGCCGAGCGCAAGGAATATCCCCGGGCCGAGACTCTGGTGAAGACCCTCCTCGAACGCCAGGACGTGTCGGGCCGCGGCCGCCTGCTCGCCTTCCTCGGCTTCGTCTGCTACCAGCAGGACAAGTTCACCGAAGCCAAGACCCACCTGCAGGCCGCCCTGGCCACCCCCGAGGCCGGCGCCGTCCGCGCCAACGCCAGCTTCTACCTCGCCGCCGCCCACCTGGAACTGGAGGAGACCGACGAGGCCCTGCGCGTCTTCCGCGAGGTGCTGGCCCTGCCGCCGGCGGAACGCCCCCCCTTCCCCGAGGACCTGCTGTTCCGGCTGGACGCCCTCTACTACGCCCGCGGGCAGTATGCCGAAAGCGAGGAGATCGCCCGCTGGCTGCTCCAGCGCGAGGTAGGCGAAACCGTCTACCGGGCCAGCCTCCGCCTTTCCGACATCCTGGTCGCCCGCAATCAGATTCCGGCGGCGCGGGAGATGCTCGAACAGCTTCTCCGGAAACTCACCGCCGGGGAAATCCTCTTCGCCGACCCGGCCAACGCCCCCATGCGGGAGGAGGTCCGCGCCGTCCTCGGCGAAATCTACTTCCGTCTCGGCCAGAACGACCGGGCGGTCGAGGCCATGGAAGCCTGCCTGAACACGGCGGGACTCGGCCTCGAATTCAAGACCCGCGCCCGCTGGGTGCTGGCCGAAGTGCTGCTCCAGGAGGGCGAGCCCCAGCGCGCCCTGCCCTATGCCGTCCGCTGCTTCCTGCTGGCGCGGGACCCGGTCTACTCGCCCCGCGGCATGCACTGCGCCATCCGCATTTTCCTGAAACTCGGCAACGAGGAGAACGCCCTGGACACCTGGCGGGACTTGCGCAAGACCTACCCCGCCTACGCCGCCCAGGTCCGCAACGACCCGGCCATCGCCCCGCTGGCCGCCAAGGACGCGGCCCCGAACGGTGCCGCCGAAGCACCGAGGAATCCCGAATGAACCCCCGGCGGCCGCCTCCGCCACGACCCGTTTTTCGCGGGGTGGCTGGCGAAGGCGGTTTCCGAGCCTACGTTAGTCGGATACATCGTTTTTTGAGGCGCCGGCCCGTGTGCGAAACTGTGTTTCCCCCCCGGCCCCGAGGCGTCCAGAGAACAACTTGTGAGGTCACTTATGGCTGGTATTCCCAAACTCATTGTGCTTTCCTCCCAACTGAGAGGACAGAAGTTCGAGCTGGAAGGCAAGGATGAGTTCTCGCTTGGCCGCACCGAGGAAAGCGATTTCCCCATCCCGGACCCCACGATCAGCGGCCATCATTGCAGCATTCTAATCCAGGCCGGGCGCCGGGCCAGCGTGCGCGACGAGGGCAGCACCAACGGCACGCGCCTGAACAACGAGAAGCTCGAACCCGGCAACGAGTATCCGATCAAGAACGGCGACATCCTCCAGGTCGGCGGCGTCGAGATGCTCTTCGACAACGAAAGCAGCCGGGCGGGGGGCAGCGCCACCCAGACCGTCATCAGCCTCAAGGACACCGACACCTCGGAACTGTCCGTCGACGAGATGAGCAACCTCGGCGGCAAAATCCAGAAGAAGCAGACGAATCTCCACCAGGACTCCGGCAAGGGCACGCTGGTCGGCGGGATCGTTCTCGGCGTTCTCGCCTTCTTCGCCCTGATTGCGCTCGCCTACCTGCTCATCAAGACAGTCAACTAGGCTCCGCCCGCGCCTTTCCGGCTCCGCAGACTTCCAGGCGCCCGCTTTCTTCCCGGAACGCGGCCGCGACACACGATAGGTTTCGATTCATGGCCGATATTCCTCCGCAGCCGCCCAGCGAAGAACCACCCGAGGAAACTCCTCCCGGCGGTTTCCGGCAAACCTCCTACAACCGCCTGCCCTTCCGGGCCATCCTGTTCTGGCTGTTGATCATCCTCGCCCTGCCGTTCCTGCTGTTCATGATGAAGCTGGGACAGACCAAGGAACGCAAGGTGCTGACCGCCGCCGAGCTGGAGAACGAGCTGGTCGCTCGCCGGGTGACCGAGGCCGTCGTGGTCCGCGAAACCGGCGGCAGCGGCATCCGCTGGATCCGGGGCGAATACCGGCCCGAGAACGCCACCGAGGACATCCCCTTCCAGGCCGAGGTCGTCTTCACCCCCGCCCTCGCCGAACTGCTCCGGGAAAACTGCCCGAAATGGAAGGTGGAGACCGAAAACAACCTGATCGGCCCGCTGCTGGTCTCGATCCTTCCCATTCTGCTCCTGGTGGGACTCATCTACTTCCTCTTCTCGCGGCAGTTGAAGGCGGCGGGACGGGGAGCCATCCAGTTCGGGAAAAGCCGGGCGCGGATGATCAGCCCAACCCAGGAACGGGTCACCTTCGCGGATGTCTCCGGCATCACCGAGGCCAAGGACGAGATGCAGGAAGTGGTCGAGTACCTCCGCGACCCCCGCAAATTCCAGCGCCTCGGCGGCCGCATCCCCCGCGGCGTCCTCATGGTCGGCCCCCCCGGCACCGGCAAAACCCTCCTCGCCCGCGCCATCGCCGGCGAGGCCGAGGTCCCCTTCTTCTCCATCAGCGGCTCCGATTTCGTGGAGATGTTCGTCGGCGTCGGCGCCAGCCGCGTCCGCGACATGTTCGAGGAAGGCAAGCGCCACGCCCCCTGCATCATCTTCATCGACGAGATCGACGCCGTGGGCCGGGCCCGCGGCACCGGCCTCGGCGGCGGCCACGACGAGCGCGAGCAGACCCTGAACGCCCTGCTCGTGGAAATGGACGGCTTCGAGACCAACACCGGGGTCATCGTCATCGCCGCCACCAACCGGCCCGACGTGCTCGACAACGCCCTCCTCCGCCCCGGTCGCTTCGACCGGCAGATCAACATCGACCTCCCCGACCTGCGCGGTCGTCTCGGCATCCTGCGCCTCAAGGTGAAGAAGGTGCAGTTGGGCAAGGACGTGGAACTCAAAACCATCGCCCGCGGCACCCCCGGCTTCAGCGGGGCGGACCTGGACAACCTGATCAACGAGGCCGCCCTCATGGCCGCCCGCCAGAACAAGGAATGCGTGGAGCAGAGCGACCTGGAGGAGGCCCGCGACAAGGTCCGCTGGGGCAAGGAGCGCCGCAGCCGCAAGATCGACGAGCGCGACCGGCGCATCACCGCCTTCCACGAGGCGGGCCACGCCGTGGTGGGGGTGATGTGCGACAAGGCCTCGCCCCTGCACAAAATCACCATCATCCCCCGCGGCATCGCCTACCTCGGCGCCGTCATGCATCTGCCGGAGGACGACCGCTACACCCAGAGCCAGAGCGAATTCGAGGCCGAACTGGCGGTCCTCATGGCCGGGCGCGTCGCCGAACGGCTCATTTTCGGCGAAGTGACCAGCGGCGCGGCGGCGGACATCCGCCAGGCCACCGACATCGCCAAGAAGATGGTCTGCCAGTGGGGCATGAGCAAGAGCATGGGACCGCTCAGCTACACCTCCCGCGAAGAGCACATCTTCCTCGGCCGGGAAATCACCCGCAACGAGGACTTCAGCCCCGAGACCGCGCGCGAACTCGACTGCGAAATCCGCCGCCTCATCACCGAGGCCGAAAAACGGGCCGAGATCATCCTCACCCGCGAAATGGACCGTCTCAAGCTGCTGGCCGAAACCCTGCTGGTGGACGAGACCCTCGATGCCAGGCAGGTCTACGAGCTGTTCGGCATGGAATACCACGCCCCCGCCGAAATCACCATCGAGGACGAGCCCCCGCCCCCGGACAAGGCGGCACCCGCCGCCGACGACAAGGCCAGCCGCAAGGCGCGCATCGAGGAGGCCCTGGCCCAGCTCGAGGACGCGGACGCGGAGGCGGAGGCACCCGCCAAGGACGGGGAAGACAAGCGGGACAGCTAGCCATGACGGCCGAACCGACCTACCTGCGGGACAGCGGCGAGGGGGTTCGGCTCGACCTTGTCGCGCAGCCCCGCGCCAGCCGGACCGCCTTCGGCCCCCTGCTCGGGGAGCGCCGCAAACTGGCCGTCGCCGCCCCCCCCGTGGACGGCGAGGCCAACGCGGCCATCGTCAAATTCCTGGCCAAGTTCTTCGGCGTCGCCAAATCGTCCGTCCGGATCGTCCAGGGGGAAACCGGCCGGACGAAGACCGTGGCCATCGCGGGAATCACGCTCGCCGAGGCCCGGCGGCGGCTCGGCGAATAGCTACCCCAGCAGAACCTGGAAGGCCAGGGGCCGCTGGCCGGTGCAGAAGTAGTAGATGGCCCCGACAATGCTCGGGATCACGGCGCTGAGCACCTCGCCCGCGATCAGCCCGTACATCATCGGCTTCAGCCGGTTGTACACCGAAATGCCGCCGTATTTCACCACGCTGCGCTTGATGATCCAGCCGAGCAGGAACGCCCCCGCGAAGGAGGCGATGTGGGTGGTGCACCAGGTGACGAACAGCAGGGGATGGAGCGGCCACCAGCGGAAGCGCAGGCGCGCGGCGCTGAACAGCAGCACCAGCACGAACCCGGCGGCGAAGCCGTACATGCAGATGGTGTTCGGACTCATGTTGGCGAAGCGTTCCCAGCCGGACATGGCCTCGCTGGATTCGAGCGTCCCCTGGGCGATCAGCTTGCGCTTCACCGCCAGGGCGTTGGTGAACTGCATGGTCGGCACCGCCTGCTCGGCCCAGCCCTCCCAGATGGAGTTGCCGCGGTCGTACTGGATATAGAGGGTGACGGCAAGGCCGAGGACCAGCCCCATGACCATCGCCGCCGCGCTCCAGTTGGCGGTGGCGCCCAGTTTCCCCTGCCGCAGATCGAGCAGCTTGAGGGAGTTGCTCATGAACGGCATCAGCGACTCGCGCGGGTCGCAGACCAGGATCAGCGAGATCACCTGCATCATCAGCAGGGTCGAGGCCCCGAGGCTGTTGGCCCCGAACACCCCCCACAGAATCGCGCAGGGAAAGATGTTGCTCTGCAGATGGAACAGCCCGGACTCGCAGATGATGCGGGTCATCACCACATAGAAAATCACCAGAATCAGCGTGTACAGCAGGCTCAACTGCCAGTCGATCCCCGCCAGGGTCATCTGCACCACGAAGGCGACCGTCAGCCCCAGAAACACCCGGCAGCCCCACACCGCCGCCGGGTCCAGCGTGTGCTTCCGGCCCAGGCCGAGAGCCGCCTTGGTCACCTCCAGATAGTAGTGCCGCCCGGTGTAGAGCAACGCCAGGAAGAGGCCGACGTTCGCGCCGAACAGGATGAACATGCGGGCCTTGAGCCCGGTGTACCAGTAGCTGCCCTCGATCACGTTGTTCAGGTCGATCCCGTAGCCCATGAAAAACCCCACCACGTAGGCCCAGAGGAAGGGGCCGATGCCGAAGGTGAAGGACAGGTCCGACGGGATCAGGAAGGCGATGCCGATGACCGTGAAGAAGATGCGGGGATTGAGCAGCGTCCAGCCGCCACCCCGGGTCAGCGTCGGCACCAGCTTGCCCAGGGCGCTGAAGGAATAGCGGGTCGGAATCGGAATCAGATACTCGGGAAACCATTGGTGGAGATAGTTGTTCATGTGGATGAACAGCACCGCCCCGGCCCCGATCCAGAACAGCCGATTGCGGAACAGGGAGCAGCGGTTGCTCCCCGCGTCCGGCAGCAGCGCGTTCGCGAAGGAGGCGATGGGATAGGGCAGGTGCTCGTGCGCGGCCCATTGCTTATGGATGAACACCGACAGCCCGATCAGGGCGAACCACAGGGTCATCACCATCGGCAGCCAGAGGGCGAAGGGCTTCGCCCAGGGCCGCAGGGGAATCTGCTTCGGGGAAGAGCGCCGGTCGCCCACGCCCAGGCCCTGGACGAACCCGCCCAGCACCTCGTCCTCGTTCTCCTGGTTCACGTCCACCAGATAGCGCTTGGGCACCATCTGCACCACCTTCTGGTCCCGCCAGCCCGCATCGAGCTTCTCGTAGTGGTAGGGCAGGATGATCGAGGAGGTGAAGGTGCGCAGGAAACCCGAGCCGGGAATGCTGCACGTCGCCAGGGTCAGCGTCAGAATCACCGCCAGCTCGCCGCCGTTCAGCCGGAACCGCCGCAGCAGCGGATTCACGAACAGCAGGAAGAGAATCAGCGCGCCGTATACCGACACCGGCATGTTGTTGCCAACCAGATAGGTCTGCCGCAGAATCCGGTCGTTGAAGAAACTGGTGCCGCAGACGGCGGCACCCCCGAGAAGACCAAGCAGAATGGCGCGGATAGTCATGAGTTGGCAAAGATTCCGTGGAATGGGGAAAACGCGCAAATGGAAACCATAGCCCGCTCCGGGCGTCCCGCAACACGCGGGCGCAGGTTCGGGCTACAGCCGCATCGCCGCCAGGGCGCGGGCACCGGGACCGTCGTCCTCGGGGAACAGGTAGGGCCGGTTCGAGCGGGCGGATTCGTAGATGCCGCAGATCAACTCCACGGCGCGGCGCCCCTCGGTGCCGGGAATGATCGGATCGCGGTTCTCCAGGATGGCGGCGGTGAGGTCGGCGATCTGCCGCCGGTGCCCCTCGAAGCTGATTGCCTTGGGATCGGCCGCGCCGCCGTCCGGCAGTTCCTCGCCCTGCCGGCCCTCGGCCAGTATCCGGTCGTCCTCCTCGTCCTGATCCAGAAAGCTCCAGCGTTCCAGCCGGTCGTTCACCAGCACCACCGAGCCGCGCTCGCCGCAGAGTTCGAGACGGCGCGGAAAGCCGGGATTGCAGGCGGTGGTGGCGCTGACCGTGGCCAGGCAGCCGTTCTCGAAGCGCACGGCGGCGGCGGCCACGTCCTCCACCTGGATGTTGTGGTGCGACAGCACGTCGGTGATGGCGCAGGCGGCCGCCGGGCGGCCGCAGAAATGCACCAGCAGGTCGATGACGTGGATGCTCTGGTTCATCAGCGCCCCGCCGCCGTCCAGCCGCCAGGTGCCGCGCCACTCGGCGCTGTCGTAGTATTCCTGCGACCGGTACCAGGGAAGCTGCACGTTGGCCATCACCAGCCGCCCGAAACGGCCCGCCTCGATCGCCGTCTTGATCCGCTTCACGTTGGTCCAGGTGCGCGACTGGAACACGCAGCCCAGCCGCACCCCGTTCAGCGCGCAGGCGTTGATGATCCGGTCGGCGCGCGCGGGCGTCACCTCGATGGGCTTCTCGCAGAACACATGCTTGCCCGCGCGGGCGGCGGGTACCGCCACCTCGACCCGCGCCCCGCTCGGCGTGGTCACCGTCACCGCGTCCACGTCCGGCCGCGCCAGAAAAGCGCCGAAGTCGCTCTCGTAGTCCACCCCGTGCTCCGCCGCGAAGGCTTTGGCCCGCTCGGGGACCTTGTCGAAGACAACCGTCAGCCGGGCGTCGGGAACGGCGGCGATGGCCTGGGCGTGGAACCGGGCGATCATCCCGGTGCCCACGATCCCGTAGCGGACAGGCGCGGTGGCTGGCATACTCGAAAACTCCTGGCGTGGTGGTTCGTTCGTCCCCGCTTGCCCCTTGGTGCGACGCGACTATACTTTTCCTTCCGGCAGTTCGCCACCTGTCCATCCCCCGACCCGGAGGCTCCGATGCGGTACACCCTGCTCACCCTCTCCCTGCTGGCCCTGGCCAGCCTTGCCGCGGCCGAAACCAATCTGGTCCGCAACGGCGATTTCCAGGCCGTCACGGACGGACGGCCCGACGGCTGGAGCGGCGGCCCCGGCATCTCCGTCGTACAGGAGGACGGCAAGCAATGGCTGCGGGTCGAACAGGGCAGAACCGCCAGCCAGAACGTCCCCCTCGATCCCGAAACCTGGGAAATCCGCCTGACCATGCGCCTGCGCGCCACCGGGGTCGAGCGGGGGGCCGAAGGCTGGCAGGACGCCCGTCTGGCCATGTCCTTCCACAACGACAAGAACGAGCGCATCGGCCCCTGGCCCAACGTCTTCAACGCCGCCGGCACCACCGGCTGGATCGACTGCGACCGCACCTACCGCGTCCCCGAGGGAGCGGTCCGGCTGAACCTCGGCGCGGCGGTCTTCGGCCCCAAGGGCACCGCCGAATTCGCCGACCTCAAAATCGTCGTCACCCGCACCCGCACGAATATGAAAAACGACGAGCCCCTGCCCGCCGGCCTCGCCGACGTCTGGCGCCCGGCCGACGCCTGGAAGGCGACGACCCCCACCCGCGAGCGCATCTGCATCAACGGTCTCTGGCAGTTCCGCCCCGTCGCCCCCGGCGAGGAAACAACCGCCGTCCCCCCCGCCAACGACTGCTGGGGCTGGTTCCCCGTCCCCGGCATCTGGGGCAGCGGGTCCAGCCCCGACACCTGGATTCAGCCCCTCGTCCTCGCCCCCTGGATCGAGGAGCGCATCGTGCTGCAGAATCTCGACCAGGCCTGGAGCCAACGCGCCGTGACCGTGCCCGCCGACTGGGCCGGGCGCCGCGTCTGGCTCGACGCCACCATGGTCCAGACCCACGCCGCCGTCTTCGTGGACGGCAAACCCGCCGGCGAAATCTGGTTCCCCGGCGGCCGCCTGGAACTGACCGGCCACCTCCGCCCCGGCCAGGACCACACCCTCGCCATCCTCGCCACCGCCCGGCCCCTCGACAACGAGAGCCAGGTCTTCATGGCCCCCGACCGCATCATCACCAGCAAGGCCAGCGTCAAGCTCAAAGGCCTGACCGGCGACGTGTATCTGGTCTCCGAACCCGCCGCCGAGGCGGTGGACGGGGTGCAGGCCATGCCCTCCTTCCGCCAGTCCCGCCTCGATTTCGCCGTCGAACTCCGCCAGCCCGGCAGCGGCCAGCGCCGTCTCGTCGCCCGCATTCTCGACGGCGGGCGGGAAGTGAAAACCATCCGCTCGGGCCTGCTGCCCGCCGCCGAACGCATGATCTTCGGCGACACCTGGCGCAACCCCAAGCTCTGGGACACCGACACCCCCGGAAACCTCTACACCGCCAGCGTCTCCCTCCACGACGAGACCGACCGGCTCATCGACCAGTTCGAACCCTTCACCTTCGGCTTCCGCGAGTTCTGGATCGAGGGCCGCGACTTCATCCTCAACGGCTCCCCCGTCCGCCTCCGCGCCCTCCACAACCGCAACATCAACTCCGGCGCGGACCTGGCCTCCCGCGAGGGCGGCCTCGACACCATCCGGCGGATGCGCCAGTACGGCTTCAATTTCCTCATCACCGCCAACTACAACTTCTCCCCCGGCGAGGTGGGCTACCTGGACGGCCTGTTCGAGGCCGCGGACCAGACCGGCATGCTCTGCGCCTTCTCCCTCCCCCATGTCAAGGACTTCAACTGGCGGCTCGACCAGCCCGAGCAGCGCGCCCGCTACGAAGCCATGACCCGCTGGCTGGTCCGCCGCGCCCGCAACCACCCCGCCATCGTTCTCTACGCCATGAACCACAACAGCACCGGCTACTACGGCGACCAGAACCCCCTCAAAATGGACGGCGTCTACCAGCCCGAGGACCACGCCGACACCCTCGAATACAAGGGCAGCCCCCACCGCGCCAAAAACCGCCAGCAGGCCACCCTCGCCGCCGACCTCGCCAAGGCCCTCGATCCCACCCGCCCCGTCTACCACCACCAGTCCGGCAACCTCGGCGACATGCACACCGTCAACATCTACCTCAACTGGGCCCCGCCGCAGGAGCGCGACGACTGGCTCGCCCACTGGGAGGCCAACGGCCGGAAACCCATGTTCTTCGTGGAATGGGGCCTGCCCCACATCTCCTCCTGGTCGAGCTACCGCGGCCCCCAGTTCATCTGGCGCTTCCCCGCCTTCCAGTCCCTCTGGGACGCCGAATTCTCCGCCCCCTTCATCGGCGAGCGGGCCTACGCGATGGGCGAGCGCAAACAGCAGAGCATCGCCCACGAGGAAAGCCTCTGGGCCAAGGGCGAGCCCTTCGCCTGGAGCGTTCTGAACCGCTATCTCCACGGCACCGAGGAGTGCCACTACGAAATCATGAGCCTCTTCGCCGAGACCAACTGGCGCTCCCACCGCGCCCGCGGCGTCTCCGCCATGCTCCCCTGGGACCAGGGCGGCTTCTGGCAGCGCCGCAAACGCGGCGAAAACCGCCCCCTCGACTGGCAAAGCCGCAACCTCCAGCAGCCCGGCATCGTGGCCGCCTTCTCCACCCCCGGCGGAGAATACATCTACGACAACGGCCCGGACGGCGACTACGAGCCCAGCTCCGTCGGCCGCACCTTCCTGCGCTGGAACCAGCCCCTCTGCGCCTTCATCGGCGGCGGTCCCGAATCCTTCACCGACCGGGGCCACAACATCCTCCCCGGAGGCATCCTCCAGCAACAGCTCGTGATCCTCAACGACACCCGCCGCTCCCGCCAGTGCCGCGCCGCCTGGACCAGCCCATTCGGCAAAGGGGACCGCACTCTCTCCCTCGCCCCCGGCACCCGCGCCCTCTTCCCCGTCCGTCTCCACGTGCCCCGCAACACCGCGCCGGGTGAATACACCATCGCGGCCACCTTCACTTTCGACGACGGCACCGTCCAGACCGACCG
>LVAZ01000242.1 GCA_001603055.1 Victivallales bacterium Lenti_02 | reverse complement strand
GGGCTGGGCGTTGTAGTAGAGTTCGAGGGTGGGCGGGGGAGGGGGCTGGCCGATGCCGCCGCGCACGCGCAGGGCACCGAAGTCGGTGATGCCCTGGGCGCGCAGATCGCTCTGCCAGACCTTGCCGCGAGCGTCCTCGGGCAGACGATCCAGCACGGCTGGGTCGGTGACCGGGACAAAGCCGCCGATGCGCCGCCCGCCGTAGAACACCGCCCGGCCCATTTCCTCGGCCCGGTAGACGACCGGGGAGCCCTCGCTGCCGGAGTCCTCGGCGGTCAGCTTGAGACTTTCGGTGACGGGGTATTCGCCGGGAAGGAAGCGCACGCCGAGGGGGCCCTGGGTGCCGCCCGCCTTGAGGGCGCGGACCGCGTCGCGGGCGCGGTTGAAGGTGCGGAAGGGGCGCGCGCGGGAACCGTCGCCCGCGTCGTCGCCGTCCGGGGCCACGAAGACTTCGGCGGCGAACTGGTCGATGGCGGGGATTTGGGTGCGCGATGCGGCGGGGTCGCGGGGCGGCAGACCCTGGGCCGTCCGGTCGAGTTCGCGGAGAAGTTCGCCCGCCTCGTAGCGGTGAACCTGGGGATAGTCGGTCTGGTCGGCGATGGCCTGGTACTCGCGGCGGGCACCGGCCGCGTCGCCCGTGGCCAGATGGCTCTGGGCCAGACGCAGATGGGCGTAGCTGCGGAAATGGGGCGGCTGCTCGGGGTTGCCGATGATGGTCGCCAGTTGGCTGCGGACGGCGTGGTGGTCGCCGGCGGCCCAGGCCTGGTTCACGGCCTCGAAGGCGGCGGCCGCCGCGCCGCGCCGTTCCATGGCCCGCAGTTCCGGACTCTCGACCACGCCGAAGGCCCCGCGCATGGCGCGGAAGGCGTTGGCCACCTCGGCACCGGTCAGTGCCCGGCGATGCAGGCTCACCTCGTCCATGGCCCCCCAGTAATTCTGCCAGCCGCTGCCGACGGAGAGATTGCCGCCGAGATTGTAGTCGCCCGCGAAACCGGCGGGGAGGCTGCGGGCATCCTGGGCGACGCCGTTGACATAGGGGCGGACCTGCCCGTTCTCGCGGTCGCAGACCATCACCACATGCGCCCATTCGCCGACCTTCAGGAGGGGGGCCGACGACCCGCCCGAGTCCACCCGTTTCCCGTCCGCGCCGGTGTAGCACATGAAGCAGGAGAAGGTGCCCTTGGCCCCGATGTCCATGACGATGTGGGCACCGGGCCAGGGACCATAGGAGAAGATGCGGCGCACGTTCTGCTCCCCGCCCTCCATGCCCAGATGCTCGGGTTTCACCCAAGCGGCGAAGGTCCAGGAACCGGTGCCGAGGCGCTGCCCTTCCGGCAGGTTGATCTGAACTTGGGTCGCGGGGGTGCCGTCGAAGAACAGGGCGCTGCCCGAGGGCGAGCCGACCCAGTTGGCGGTGACGGCACCGTCCAGCCCGTTGCCGGAGGCGTCGCCGGCGATGGCGCCGCTACCCTCGTCGAAGCGCCAGTGGAACAACAGGTCCGGATCGGCGGCATGGGTGAGCAGGGCGGCGAGAAGGACGGGGACGGCGGCGGAGAGGTGGCGGAGCATATCGGGGTTCCTTCGGTTGGAAGGGAGACGACGACGTTCGCGGAAACCGCCCGGAGACCCTACCCGCTCCCCCCGCCCCCGTCAAGCGCCGCAGGCAAGAATCCTATGTTCACCACGAAGGCACGAAGGCACAAAGAGGGAGGGATGGACAGAATGGACGGGATGGACGGGATGGACAGAGGCGTGTGTTCAGTTTTCTTCGAGCTGGTGGAGGAGGGCGAGGAGGAAGTCGCGGTTGTCGGCGGTGGCGTAGTGCATGGTGCCGCCCATGCGGCTGAAGGTTTTGCAGTAGCGGAGGTAGTAGTCGGGGTTGTCGGGGGGCGGTTCGCCCTGGCTCCAGTCCCAGCGGGATTCGGCGAGATCGACAACGACGATGAAGTGGCGGTCGAGGTGATGGCCTGCCTGGCGGGCTAGGTTCTGGCTCATGGACATGGATTTCTCGAAGATCATGGGGGACATGACGGCGGAGCCGACGGAGAGGTAGACGCCGCCCTGGAGTCGGGAGACGTTGTGGGCGTAGGCGAGGAAATCGCGCTGGGCGGCGCGGCCGATGGCGGCGCAGTGGTTGGCGGGATGGGTGTAGATGATGTCGTGGCCGATCATGGGGTGGGCGGTGAAGGGCAGGCCGAGACGGTAGGCGGCGGCCTGCACGCTGTACTGCCGCCAGGGATGCTCGACGGGGAGGAAGGTGCCGAGGGGGAGGCCAAGGGTTTCGGTCACGGCCAGGACATCGGCGGCGCCGGCGGCGCGTTCGGCGGCGGCGGGACCGTCGCCCGCCCGGGCAATGGTGGCGAGCAGGGCCTCCCGCGCGGGGAGGGTGTGGCCGCCTTGCTCGATGAGCCGTCCAACCGACTCGCCATAGCCCAGGCCCTCGGCGGCGCCGAGGAGGATGGCGAGGTTGAGATGCAGGCCGGTTTCGTTCCAGATGCCGAACTGGCCCTGGTCGGTGTATTTGCGCACGTCCTCGCTGGTCTGTCCCTGATAGGAGAATTCCCAGTCGTGGATGACGCCCGCGCCATTGGTGGCGAGGTGCTGGACCCAGCCGTTTTCGAGCAGGCGGATGAAGACCGGGCCGAGTCCGTTCTTGATGCTGTGCGCGCCGAAGGCGAGCATGACGGGGGCCCGGGCGGCACGGGCGGCGCGGATGCGCTCGGCGGTCTCGGCCACGATGCGCTGGACCTTGGCGGAGAGGTTCTGCGGCCGGGCGTCGGGGGAGACATGGTCGTGCTCGATGCGCAGTTTGTTCTCCCGCTCGGTCAGGGAGCGGACATCGAGTCGGCTGCGGTCTAGTTGAGGATGGGGCATGGGGCCTCGGGGGAAGGGAATGCAGAATGAAGAAGTAAGAACGCAGAAGTAAGAATGCAGAATGAAGAAGTGAGAATGCAGAATGACGGGTTGACGGGCCACTGGCTACGGGTCACTGGCACGGCGTCACGAAGTCACGGCGTCACGAAGTCACGGCGTCACGAAGTCACGGCGTCACGAAGTCATGAGGTCACGAAGTCACGGTCTTGCAATCTGCAATCTGCAATCTGAAATCATAAATTGCTCAAAAGAGCAGGTGGAGGAGGTCTTGGTAGCGGGAGAAGTCGGGAATGATGGCCATGGCGCCGGCGCGGATCAGACGGGCGCGTTTGGCGGGGTTGAGGTCGAAACGGCGGACTTCGTCGCTGGCGATGCCGACGGCGTAGCCGCCGCGCTGGCGGGTTTCGCGCATTTCGACCGGGCCGTCGCCGAAGGTGACGACGGTGGCGGGGTCGTCGGCAATCTCGCGGAGGATACGGTCGAGGACGAGGCGTTTGGCCTCTTTGGTCACATCGCCGACGGCGCCGCAGATGCCGCCGGTGAAGAGGTGGGCATAGCCCATGGCCTCGGCTTCGGCGCGGACGTCGGCCTCGTCAGTGCCGCTGGCCAGGAAGCAGGTGACCCCGGCGGCGTGGAGGGTTTCGAGGAAGACGCGGGCGTTCTTGATGAGGAAGTCCTCGGGGGACAATTCGCCCGCGCGCAGACGGGCCACGCGGTGGCGGACCCGCTCCATAAGTTGGTCGTTGTAGAGCTGTTTGTAGCCGTGGAGGTCGAGAATCTGGTCCTCGGGGACGAGGCCGAATTCGCGGATCAGGCGGATGAGGCCCTGCATCTGGACGAGGGTCTGGACGCCGGTGGTCTGGTCGATGAAGCTGCGCACCCGGCGGACGACCTTGTGGTAGAGGGCCTCGTCGGCATGGTCGAAGAGGGGGCCGAGGACGGCGCGGACCATCATGGGTTCCATGACTTCCTCCCAGCCTTCGCGCAGGGTGGAGAGGGTGCCGTCGTGGTCGAAGATGGCGAAACGGGGGGGCGGGCCAGCCGGCCGGGGGACGATGATTTCCAGATTGCTGCCGGGGAGATAGGTGGCGCGGCGGGGGTCTTCGGCCAGTTCGGGTTCGTGGATGTAGCAGGGGGCGGCACCGACGGCGAGAATTTCCTCGGGCGAGGCCGTGCCGGTGCAGCGGATTTTGGCGACGACGATCCGGGCGGCGACATTGCCCAGACAGGCGGCTTCCAGGGGTGTGCCGCCCGCCGCGACCGTGGCGGCGAGGGCGGAGAGGAAGCTGTCGCCCGCCCCGACCGGATCGGTGGCGCCGATGGTCTCGATGCCGGGGATGGTTTCCACGCCGTCGGCGGTGGCCACCACGCAGCCCCGGCTGCCACGGGTGACGAAGACGGGGCGCCGGGTGCGGGTGTGCAGGGTTTGCGCCGCCGCGATGGCGTCTTCGCGCAGGACCAGTTCCTGGGGGTCGCAGGCATGGCCGCAGAGCTGCCGGGCCTCGCTCGCGTTCACCTTCAGCCAGGCTTCGGGATAGCAGTCGGCGTGGTGGCGGCCGTCGAAGACGAAGATGGTCCGGGGCTGGCGCTGCATGAGGGCGCGGAGCCGGTCGCGCAGATGGGGGGTGTGGATGCCCGTCCGCACCTGTTCGTTGACGATCACCGCGTCCACGCCGGGCAGAATGGCTTCCAGCCGGGCGAGAAGGTCGTCCGCGATGGGGTCGGGGAGAGCGTTGAAATTGCCCACATCGAGGCGCGGCTGTTCGTCCTCGCCGATGTAGGGCTTGCAGTAGGTCAGGGTCTGCCATGTCTGGGGATCGGGACAGGTGAGCAGGTTCGCCGTGTCGGCCCCGAGGGCGTCCAGGCGGGCGCGGAGCATGGCCCCGAAGGGATCGTCGCCGACGATGCCGAGACAGGCCACGGAACCGACGCCGATGGCGCGCAGGTTGGCGACGACGTTGCCCGCGCCGCCGGGGGAGTAGCGCTGTTCGCGGACGGGGAGGGTGGTCTTGCCCGTCTCGACCGAGACCTCGCCCGCTTCGGGGGCCAGCATCCAGTAGGCGTCCAGGCAGAAGTCCCCGAGCACGGCGATCCGCGTTCCGGGCATGGCGGCGAGCAGGTGGCGCAGGCGTTCCTCGGTCATCGGCAGGTCCCATTTGGCAGGAGGATGATTATCCCCCAAGCTATCCGAGACCCGCCGCAAGTCAACTGGATCAGACGATGTGGTCGTAGCGGTGGGTGGGATTGGGCCGTCCCGGCCGGAAGCAGCGGAGATTGGCGACCGTCCAGACGACCGCCGTGCCCGAGCAGCGGGCAAGGGTCTCGCGGACCAGGGCCTCAAGCTCTGCCGGGGCGATCTGGGCGCGGGCGTTGAGGGTCAGGGACGCTTCGGGCGCGGTTCCAGCCTGTCCCCGCACCTCGACGGGGCCTTCGGCCTGAGTGAGGTTGGCGACGCAGAACTCCTCGCCGGCGGAGACGAGCAGCTTGACATGGCCGATGGCGGCGTCGGCCTTGGCGAGTTCGTCGCGCAGGCCTTGCAGCAGGGACTGCGCGTAGGCGGTCCAGTCGGGATCGGCGCTGCGCAGGAGCACGGAGGCGTTGAGCCAGCCGAGGACGGCTTCGCCGTTGGCGTAGCGGTCGTAGTCCACCTGCGCGAGGCGAGTGCCGCCGTCCTCGCGGGCGAGCATGTCGTCGAGCCATTCGGCCACGCCGGTGCCGGTACGTGCGGAGATTTCGCGGATTTCGGTTCCGGGCAGCGAATTGCGGAGGTCGTCGGCCAGCTCGCGCCGCGCCTGCGGTTCGAGGAGGTCGGTCTTGTTGAGCAGGATCACGTCGGCCTCTTCGAGCTGCTTGCGCAGGATGTAGGCGGCATCGGGATGGAGGGTGCTGTTTCCCGAGAGGAGTTCGCGGAGGCGGAGCGGATCGGCGACGACGGAGAGCGGCGAGAGCGCCAGCTCGGCGGCGAACTGGTTTTTGAGGGGTTGCATGAGGGTGGCGGACAGATCGGTGCAACTGCCGACCGGCTCGGCCAGAAGCACGTCGGCCTCGGCGGCCTGGCGCAGATTCTCGGTGGCGGCGACCAGGGCGGGATAGTTGCAGCAGAAGCAACTGCCGGCCACTTCCCGGACCGCGACACCGCGCTGTCCCAGCCAGGCGGTGTCCACCAAGTCGGGGGCCTGGTCGTTGGTGACGAGCCCCACGCGCAGACGGCGTTCAGTGAGCTGGCGGGCGGCCTCCCAGAGGAGGGTAGTCTTGCCCGCGCCGAGAAAACCGCCGACCATAAGCAGATGGATGCGTTTCATGGGCTCAGATTCTCCGTGGGTTGGAAGATTGCGGATTCGGCGAGGAAGGCCCCGCCCAAAGCGCCGAGGATGGGCGCAAGGATGTACACTGTGAAGAACCCCCCGCGCGGTCCCGGAATGGCGATTCGCCCCCAGCCCGCCAGCCAGGCGAAGAGGCGCGGCCCGAAGTCGCGGGCCGGGTTCAGCCCCGCCTGGGTGACGGGGGCGATGACCAGAATGATGGCGGCGATGGTGAGTCCAATGATGGCCGGGACAAGTAGTTTCCGGGGAGCGGACGGTTGGCCTGGACGGGTCAGGAAAAAGACGAAGAAGGCAAGCAGCGCGGTCCCCATGCCCTCCGCCAACATGGCTTGGGGCAGAGAGACCACCGTGGGGCACCAGCCTTTGGCCTGGGCGAAGGCGGGATTGGGGAAGTATTCCCCGTACACCATGGCGGCAAGTTCGCTCCCCGGCATGCCGCGGACAAGACCATTGGCCAACTCGAAATGACGGAGCATGTCGGCAAAAAGAAGGTGGAGCGCCCCCGCCGCCAGAAATGCCCCGGCGAGCTGGGCGAGGATGAAACCAGGCGCTTTTTTGAGCGGAAAGTTCCGGAACGCAGTCAGGGCGATCGTGATGGCCGGGTTCAAGTGCGCACCCGAACGGGCGGCGGAGGCGTAGATTGCCAGGGATACCCCCATTGCCCAAACTGCGGCGACTTGCCACAACGCGACCTGCGCATCCGCCAGCACCGCAACATGGACGATGCCGATTCCGAAGAAGACCAGAAGGAAGGTGCCGAGGGTTTCGGCGCCGCATTCGCGCAGGCAGTCCTTCATGGCCGGTTCTCCCTGGGCTGGAGGCAGGCGCGGCGCATCATGCCGACCAGTTGCTGAAGCCCGGCCACATAGTCTTCCAGAGTGGTCACCCAGTGGGTGAGGCAGGCGAGGCCCGCCTCCGTCAGAGCGTAGATTCGGCGGGCCGGCCCCCCGCTATCCGTGTCCCAGGTGGAGGTGACCAGACCCTCCTCCTCCATCTGCTTGAGCACGCGGTACACGCCGCTGGGGTCGGGCGTCTCGTTTTCACCGAACAGACGCAGTTGCGCGAGCTTCTGGACCAGCAGGTAGCCGTGCTCCTCGCCTCCGGCCAGAATCGCCAGCACCGCCGGGCGCACCTGCCGCGCCAGATTCTTTCCCGAACAGGCACATTCGCTGAACTGCATACTGGACTCCTGTCGATAGTGGACCTCGTCCAGTAGTGTAGCGAAGCCGAGGCCACCCGCCAGCGCCTTCATGCTTATTTCACGGAATGGCTAGACGATGCGGCGGAGGGCGCGGATGGCGTCGCCGATGTCGCCGGGAGGGCAGGAGGCGCCGGCGAGGAGGGCGATACGGCCGCCGGGAGGCGGGAGCCAAGCGGTGGTTTCGGCGACCGTTCCGCTGGCGGGATCGTAGTGGCGGATGCGGTCGGGGGAGAGGGCTTCGGCGGTGCCGACGAAGTAGGCGGGGGCGTAGGTTTGGGCGAGGCGGAGAAGCTGGGCGGTGTTGCTCGACGAGAAGCCGCCGAGGACGAGGATCAGATCGACCCCGGCGGCGCAGAGGTCGCGGGCGGCGTCCTGGCGGGCCTGGGTGGCCCGGCAGACGGTGGCGGCGGGGACCAGTTCACCGCCGGTGGCGCGGACGGCGTCCGCGATGACCGCCTCGATTGCCCGCGTCTCGCCGAACAGCATGGTGGTCTGGTTGGCCACGGCCAGATGCCGCAGGTCGAGCCGGTCGGGATGATGGACCAGCTCGGCAGGATAGTCGGCGAGGGAACCGGCGCGAATGGCGGCGGCGATCCGGCGGGCGTGATCGAGGGTGGGCACGAGGACGGCGGCGTTGGCCGGGCCGAGGGCGCGGGAGAGGGTGGCGCGGGTTTCGGGATGGGAGGGCTTGCCGTGGAGCAGAACCGTGCGCCCGGCGGCGGCCTGGGATTCAACGAAGGCCCAGACCGACTGGACGCAGTCGCAGGTGGTGTCCTCCACATCGGCGGCGAAGGCGCGCAGGCGTTCCTCGAAGTCCCGTTCCAGGCCGAAGGCGGGGATGACGAAGGTGTCGGCGGGGTTCGCCTGCCCGAAAATCTGTTCGAGCTGGGCTTCGGGGAGAATGTGGACCCCGCGCCCGCGAAAGTGGTCGTTCACCGTGTCGTTGTGGATGATTTCGCCGAGCAGCCAGACGGGCCGCTCGGCGCGGGCGAGGACGGTTTCGAGGCGCTGGAGGGCGGCCAGCACGCCCCGGCAGAAGCCGCCGACGCGCGGCAGCAGCAGGACCCGTCCCCCGCCGAGCGGGACCGTCCCTCCCTGGCGTCGGGCATTCTGCACGTCGCGGTCGTGGAAGAGATCGGTCATGGCTCGGAGGGGTTGGCCTAGAGGCGGGCGTTGATGAGTCCGGCGACCTTCTTGCCGCTCATGAGCATGCCGCCGAAGATCGGGCCCATGCGGGGCGCGCCGAAGACGGCGTTGCAGGCCATGCCGGTGACGTAGACATTGGGGAAGACTTCGCGGGTGTTCTCGACGGTGAGGGGCTCGCCGGTGGCGGCGTCCATGGGCTTCTCGCCCACGATGCGGCCGGTTTCGGTGAGCAGGGCGCAGCCGCTCTTGCGCTGGATCACGGCGGCGACCTCGGAGTCGTGCCCGGTGCCGTCGATGACGAATTTGGCCCCGATGGTGAGCGGGTCCACATGCAGCCCAGCCAGTTCGACCGGGGTCCACTGGATGACCAGGCCGGTGACGGCGCCGTTCTGGATGCGCACGTCCGCAGCGCTCATGCAGTTGAAGAGGCGGGCACCGGCGGCGGTGGCCTTCGAGATCAGGGTGCAGACGGTGTGGACGCTGTCGGCGGTGTAGTAGCCGGGGTCGGCGGCGGCTTTGCTGACCACGCCGAACTCGTCGAGGATGCCCTTGGCCTCTTCCTGGACGACGATTTCGTTGAACATCATGGCCCCGCCCCACATGCCGCCGCCGGGGGCGAGTTTGCGGTCGAAGATCGAGACCTTGCGCCCGGCCTTGGCCAGATAGTAGGAGGCGACGATGCCGGCCGGGCCGCCGCCGACAATGGCGACGTCGCATTCGAGGCTGTCGAGCAGCTTCTCGAAAAAGGTGTTGACGATGGTGCGCGAGACGGTGATGTCGTTGAGCTGCATGGGATACTCCTGGGACAATACAACGGGGCGGTGCGCCGGTGGCGCACCGTCCCGAAGACGGACGGGTTGGGGTGGAGCTAGGCCTTGGCGGCCTTGCACTCGTCCACCAGCTTCATGAAGCGGCGGCCGTACTCGACGTAGTTGTCGAACATGACTTGGGGATCGGCGACCACGGAAGCGTCGTGGAAGATGACGGCCATGTGGGGCTCCATCGAGAAGCCGCCGTCGTAGCCATTGGCCAGCAGGTCGGCCACGATGCGGCGGACATCGCCGTCGCCTTCGCCCGGCCAGGTGCAGACCAGATCATTGCGCTCGGAGTCGAAGTGCCCGTCCTTGATGTGGACGTAGGCGATGTGGTCCTTGACGTGCTGGTAGAACTCCCAGCTCGACTGCTTGGGATAGGGGGCCGGTTTGGTGCGGTCGTCGGCGGCGACGGGGTTGCCGGTGTCGTAGACCAGCTTGAGGCCGGGCACGTTCTCGACCAGTTCGAGGGTCCAGGGCCAGCCGAGACCGCCGTAGTTCATGCAGTTCTCGTGGACGGGCTGGATGCCGGCTTCCTGGAACATGTCGACGAGGATGCGCAGGCGGCGGAAGCGTTCCTCGGCCATCTGGTCCTTCACGTCGCGGTCCTTGCACCAGGCGAAGGACATGACGCGGATGAGCTTGGTGCCCAGGCGCTGCATGCGGGGGATGGCGCGCTTGGTCTCGGCGAGGGACGAGTCGAAGGGCTCGTCCACCTTCTTGGCCCAGTTGGCGACGGTCGAGCCGAAGCAGTTGATCTGGACGCCGGCGTCCTGGAGCTTGGCGTAGACGGCCTCGAACTGCTCGTCGCTGAGGTTGTGGATGTTGGTGCCGTCGACGGCGCGGCTCTCGATGCAGTTCCAGCCGAGGGCCTTGGTGGCGGCGATCTGGCCGTCGATCCCCTTGGCGGCTTCGTCGGCGAATCCGGTATAATACATGATGCGACTCCTGGGTGGATGGACTGTGAAGACTTGGAATAGTGTAGCTTCCGCAGGCATTTCCGCCAGTTCCGGAAGGCGCGATGTGGCAGGCGGGGCCGGGGGGAGCTATCCTATGGCTGGCGCCGGAACGCCGCATGTTCATCGTGAGGATTCATGAGAGCCAAGAGCATCCAGTCCAGCCGGACCAAGCACCGCCAGTACCGCAAGGAACGGGGGTTCTTCGGTCAGCGTCGTCCCCCCAAGGACGAGAAGGGCAAGGAGCAGGACGCCACCAAGCCCAAGCAGAAGCTGCGCCACTATCTGGGCCGCTACGTGGGAGTGCTCTGGCAGTTCAAGGGCTACATCGCGATTCTGGTCGTGCTCGGCCTGTTCAGCATGGTCTTCCGGGCCGTGCTGCCGTGGACGAGCAAGTTCATGATCGACACGGTGCTGGCCAAAAATCAGTTGGCCCTGCTTTTCGGCACCTGCGCCGTGCTCCTGGCCATCGCGATTGCGGACATCGTCATCGCCTCGATTTCCGACTACGCCAGCCGTCTGCTCTCGAACAAGATGCAGGTCCACATGCGGCGCCAGTTGGTGGAGCATCTCCAGATCATGCCCCTGGACAAGCTGGAGAAACTGAAAACCGGCGGCATCATCAGCCGTCTCGAAGGGGACGTGAACAGCTTCAGCGACCTCCTGTACGAGGGCTTTCTCACCCCGCTCTCCGGCCTGCTCATGTTCGCGGTCGCCATCGGCTCGCTGCTTCTCATCAGCCCGCTGGTGACGCTGGTCTGCTGCGGGTTCTGTCTCATTCTGTTTGGCGTGGCCTACGTGGTGTTCAACGTGATGCGGCCCCTGTTCCGGGACATCCGGGAGGACATGGCGAAGATCTCGGGGCGGCTGGCCGAGACCTTCGGGGGCATCCGGGTGGTGCGCTGCTTCGGACGCGAGAACTTCGAGTCGCGGGAGTTCGTGACCTCCCACCATCTGGTCCTGCGCAAGGACCTCCACACGGCGGGGCTGAACATCACCATCCACCGGGCGGTGTGGCTCATCCACTGGTGCATGAACATCGCGATCTGGGGCACGGCGGGCTACTTCGTCATCCACGACCAGCGCCTGACCGTCGGCGGCGTGGTCGTCTTCGTCCAGTTCACCCACTGGTTCTTCCAGCCGGTATTCATGATTATGCACAGCCTCTCCCACATGCAGAACAGCATCGCCTGCACCGAGCGCATCTTCGATCTGCTCGACGAGGAGGTGGCGATCAAGGACGAGCCGGACGCGAAGCCGGCCCGCGAGGTGCGCGAGGAATTGCGTTTCGAGGATGTCTCCTTCTCCTACGAAAGCGAAAAGCCGGTGCTGCGCGGACTCAGCTTCACGGTGCCGGCAGGCCGGACCGTGGCCCTGGTGGGGCCGTCCGGGGCGGGCAAGACCACCGTCACCAACCTTCTGGTCCGCTTCTATGATCCGGAGAAGGGGCGGATTCTGCTCGACGGCGAGGATGTGCGCCACCTGCGCCTGCGCGAGTACCGGGCTTTGTTCAGCCTCGTGCTCCAGGATGTCTTCCTGTTCGACGGCACGGTGGCGGAGAACATCGCCTACAGTTTCCCGGAGGCCACGCGGGAGCAGATTCAGGCCGCCGCCTCGGCCGCCTGCGCGGACGGCTTCATCCGCGAGTTTCCCGACGGCTACGACACGATCATCGGCGAGCGCGGGGTGAAGCTCTCGGGCGGGCAGAAGCAGCGCATCAGCCTGGCCCGCGCTATCCTGCGCGACCCCAGGGTGCTGATTCTGGACGAGGCCACCAGCAGCCTCGATTCCGAGAGCGAGGCGCTCATCCAGGAGGCGCTGAAAACCATTCTCGCCGGGCGCACGACCCTGGTCATCGCTCACCGCCTGAGCACGATCATGGACGCGGACACCATCCTGGTCCTGGTGGACGGCAAGGTGGTCGAGGAGGGCAGCCACGAGGAGCTGCTGGCCAGCCGGGGCAAGTACTTCGAGATGTATTCCAAGCAGATGGAGAAGGCGAAGGGCAAACCGGCGTTCCTCGAATGGGAAAGCGAGGACGACAAGGGAGGGAACAGCCCATGAGATGGCGTTTGCTCCTGGTTTTTACCGCCCTGTCGATGCTGTTTCTGCTGGCGGTTCTGGCGGCGGTGGCCGTGCTGGTGCCCATCCGCTTCACGGTGAGCGTGCCCGGCGCGATCCGGTCGCCGAACGTCTGGCGGGTCACCGCCGCCGAAAGCGGGGTGGCGACGCTGGTCCGGCCGGCGGGACCGGTGGCCAAGGGCGACTGTCTGTTCCGTCTGGACGACGGCACGGCCCGGCGGCGGCTGGCGGAAGTCGAGGCCCAGCTCGATCTGCTCGACCGGCGGCTTGTCCTGGAACGCGGGGCGCTGGATCAGCAGACCCTGGCCTGGAAACTCGAACGGGCCGTCGTGAAAACGGAAATCGAGGCGACGGCGACTGCTCTGGCCCAGGCCGAGGGCGAAGCGCGGCAACTGGCGGCGGACATCGCCGCGAAAAGTCTGGCGGAAAACCGGGTCGATGCCGAACTCGCCGCCTCGGAACTGGACATTCTGCGGCGGCTGGCGGCGGAACTCAGCGTGCCCGCCATGGAACTGGCCCAGGGCGAAGCCAGGGCGCGCAAGACCGCCCTCCAGGTGGAGCGCGCCCGGATTCAGGAACAGGCCCGGGTGCTGGCCGAGGAACACGCCATCGCCCGTCTGCGCGAGCAGCTCGCCCGCGAACAGGCCCGGGACCGGCAGATCGAGGGCCGACGGCTGGACGAGCGCCCCCTGGCCGAAATCGAGTTTCGCATCCTCCAGCTCCAGACCGAGAAGGCCGACCTGGAGCAGACCATCCGGCACAAGACCTGCATGGCGGAGGAGGATGGCGAGTGGGGGGGGCTGGCCTTCGTGGCGGGCGAATACGTCCCTCTTGGTGCCCAGGTCGGCGT
>LVAZ01000241.1 GCA_001603055.1 Victivallales bacterium Lenti_02 | reverse complement strand
GACTACGAGGTCATCCCGACCCCGCCGCAGCCCGCCCCGCCCGGCGCCAAGCCGCTCCACACCACCAAGGGCATCGGCGGCTATTTCGCCCAGAACAACCGCCAGGCCGCGCTCGATCTCATGGCCGCCATCGCCGAAGGCCGCGAACCGCTGGCCAGCGGCCGCGACGCCCGCTGGTCCCTCGAAATGATCCACGGTGTCTACACCTCCCATCTCGAACGCCGGGCCATCCCCCTGCCCCTGGCCAATCGTCTGCATCCCCTGCAAACAAGGAACAACGCATGAAACTGGCAAACCGGGTAGCGGTCGTCTCGGGCGGCGGCGGCGCCATCGGCCGGGCCATCGCCCTGAAACTGGCGGCGGCGGGCGCCGACATCGCGGTGGTCGACGTGAACGCCGAAACGGCCGAAAAGGTCGCCGAGGAAGTGCGCGCCATGGGCCGTCGGAGCCTCGCGCAGACTATGGACATCCGCTCCTACGAGGCCGTGACGGCCGGCGTGAACACCATCGCCCAAACCTTCGGCGGAATCGACATCGTCGTCAATTCGGCGGGGGGCAGCGCCCGCTCCCGCATGGGCCGCTTCGAAAGCCTCGACATCGAGGTCTTCGACTGGATTCTCGATGTGAACCTCCGCGGCCCGATGTACATCATCCGCGCCGCCCTGCCCCACCTCATCCAGCGCAACGCCGGCAAAATCGTCAACATCGCCTCGATCGTCGCCCTCGGCGGCAAGGCGAAGTGCGTGGACTACTCCGCCGCCAAGGGCGGCATCCTCGCGGCGACCAAGTCGCTGGCCATCGAACTGGGACAGTACAACATCAACGCCAACTGTGTTTCGCCCGGGCTGGTCCAGCGCCCCGGCCAGCTCCCGGCCGACGAGGCGGCCTTCGCCAAAAAGCACTCCTACCTCAACCGAATCTGCACCCAGGACGACATCGCCGAGGCCGTGCTCTACCTCGCCTCCCCGGAGTCGGACTACGTGACCGGGCAGAACATCGTCGTCGACGGCGGCCGCAGCCTGGGCCTGCGCGGGGACTGATTCCGGGAAAGCTCTCCGGTTGCCGGAACGGGCGGCATTGCGGCGCTATAGTTCCGCCCGTTCCGTTCCCTTCCTGGAGAATCCGACATGCGTTTCGCCCTCGCCGTCCTGTTCCTCGCCCTTCTCCTCCGCGCCGCCGAACCGGAGAGCCTGCCCGGCGTCATCCGGCAGCGGGGCCTCTACAGCCAGGACTACGCCGGGGACTGGCGCAACCTCCCCACCGGCGATGTCCTCGCCCGCCGCGACCCCGCCGCCATAGCCTTCCAGGACGTGGTCGGCGAGGAAGCCCGGAAATCCTGGGTCGGCGAGGACGAGGTCCGCATCAGCGACCTCGCCCTGCGGGTCCGCTGGAACGGGGAGAGCAACAAGATGCGGACCACCCTGTTCACCATCCGCGAGTGCCGCCGGGTGGTCATCGAGAACGTGGCCATCGTCCAGCTCGACCCCGACTACCGGGGCTACGAGACCATCCGCATCGAGGACTGCGACGAGGTCATCGTCCGCAACAGCTATTTCGGCGGGGCCGTGCAAAGCTACCACCTGCGGCTCGACGGCTGCGGCGCGGCCCTCTTCGAGCGGATCGAAGTCGCCGGGTACGACCACGGCGAACTCGGCCGGCGCTGCGGCGGCGGCATCTTCATCCAGAACGGGGCGACCGGACGGGGCGGCCCCCGCGACAACATGATTACCACCCCAAACCCCCGCGTCATGTCCTGGCTGGTCATCCAGCACTGCTATTTCCACGGCCTGGCCGCCTCGGACGGCAAACGCCGCAACCAGGACGGCATCCTCGTCCATTCCCCCACCGAAGGCATCATCTTCAACTGCGTGGTCGAGGACTGGTCCGAAACCCACGGCGACGCGGCCATGGACGTCGGTTTCCGCCGGAGCGATCTGGAAAACGGCTTCTTCCGGATCGAGCGCAACATCTTCCGCCGCTGCACCCTGGCCAAGAGCCCCGGCGACGCGGGCCACCCGAGCAACACCCTGCTCTGGGTCAACAACCTCTTCGATGGCGCTTTTTTCGGCGACTACCACGGCAAGTGGCCCCTCCACCACGTCCACAACACCTATGTCATCCGCAACCGCCAGCCGCTCTACAAGCTCTGGGGCCGGAACGAAGGCCCCGCCCATCTGCACAACTGCCTGGTGTACAACCCCGGCGAACCAGCCTACCAGGTGGTCTTCCAGAACGACCGGGGCGAGCCCACCCGTTTCCGGAACCTGGTTTTCGACCACAACGCCTACCTGATGCCGCCACCGGACAACTGGGTGGGCGGCAGGGGGGCCACGGTCGGCGGCTGGGAAGTCTGGCAGACCGACGAAAACCAGGACCGCCACAGCCGCATGGCCCCCCCCGGAACGGTTTTCGCGGACTTCTCGAACGGGGACTACCGGCCGCTGCCGGACGGCCCCGCCGCCGGCGCGGCCAGCCCCCGCTATCTGAATCCGGAGCAACCCTGGCTCAAGGTGGACCGCGATTTCCTCGGCCACCCCCGTCCCGCCAAACCCACTGCCGGGGCCTTCGAGCCCGGCGCGGCGGAACAACCGTAGCCTCCCGCCGTCCGCCCCCCTGCGCCGGGGCCATTGCTTCGGCCGCGATCGGGGCTATGGTACGTACTCTTTTTGGCCCCCGGCCCTTTGGCCCATTCCCCGCTGTGGAGCATGTACGAGATGACGATATCCAGCCTCGTCCGACAGCTTGCCCTCCTGTTGGTGCTGGCGATGACGGTGCGCCCCCTGGGCGCGGACTCGCCGAACGAGTTCACCATCACCGTCACCTCCCGCTACAACACCCAGAACCGCCAGCCCCAGGTTCTGCGCGATTTCTTCAAACAGAACCCCCATGTCCGTCTCGAACAATGGGACGGCATCCAGATGCCCGCCGAGGGCTCCCGCGCCAGCCTGGCCATGGCCATGGCCGCCAACATCGGCCCCGACATCTTCGAGACCGACATCCGCCAGGCCGTCGAGCAGGGGCTGGCCTATCCGCTGACCGAGTGGATCGGCCGGGACGGCATCCTCGCCGACGGCACCCCGAAGCTCCGGCCCGACGGACAGCCCGACCTCAACGGCCAGATCGACGACGACGAGACCATCTGGGAGCCCTGGAAACGGATCAAGCCCCTCTACCGCCAGGTGGTCACCGTGGACGGCGTGCCCTACTCCCTGCCCAACCGCGGCGGCACCTACGTCGGCATCCTCTACAGCTACCGCGTCCTGCGCGCCGCCGGGCTCGATCCCGCCAAACCGCCGCGCAGCTACGAGGAGCTGGTCTACTGGGCGCGCAAACTCTACGATCCCGAGAAGAAAGTCTACGGTTTCGAACTCACCCCCGCGAGCTGGGCCTTCGCCCCCTGGATCGCCACCACCGGCTCCAGCATCGTCGTCCAGGACCGCGTCAGCCCCACCACCGGCAAGACCCACACCTTCAACGAGCAGGAAATCCACTTCGTCGTCCCGGCAACCGGCGAGGACCTCTCCAACGTCCGCCCCACCTGGCGCTGCAACGTCGCCAGCGAGGAATGCACCGCCGCCGTCGCCCTCTACCACCGTCTCCGCTGGCAGCCCTGGATGCGCCACCCCAAAACCGGCGAGCCGGTCGAGTTGACCCGGGATGCCATCCGGGCCGGCCAGATCGAGGTCAACGGCGAAACCCTCCCCATATCCCGCGAAAGCGTCATCGAAGGATCCATCGGCGTCACCACCATCAACCTGCGCGACACCATCCGGCGCATGGGCCGGGACCTGGGCATGTACCCCCTCTGGTCCGGCGACATGACCGAGTTCGAGACTCTGGGCGTCCAGCCCGAGGACATGGGCATGATGCCCTTTCCCGGCCTGACCGCGGACCACCGCCCCGTCCTGCAGGCCTCCAACTCCTTCTTCATGATCGGCAAGGACGTGCTCCAGCGCGGCGGCACCACCGACGAGGAGCGCAAGGCCTACCGGAACATCGTCTGGGAAATCATGACCCGCATCTGCAGCGTCGAGGGCAACGACGAGAACATCCGCCGCAAGGTCGCCGCCGGCCAGGCCAAGTTCCTCAACCCCCGCGAACTCAGACGGCTCGGTTTCGAGGACTACCTGCGCGAAAGCCCCCCCGAGTACATCGCCATGTGGGAGCAGATCGACCGGGGCGAAATCCTCGAGGTGGTCGAGCCGTTCATGGGCAAATGGCTCCAGTTCCGCGATTTCTACCAGCGCGAGGTGATCGACCTCGTGCTCCGCCCCAGCGGCCGCGACTTCGACTACACCGAGGCCCTCCGCCAGCTCGAGCGCGACGCCAACAGCGGCATCATGTTCGAGCGCCCCGCCGAGGAGCTGGACCGCCACCGCCCGCGGGCGCGGGTCATCGCCGCCGTCGTGGTCGCCATCCTCTCCTTCTTCCTCGTCCTCATCGTGCGCGACCAACTGCGCAAGGTGCAGAGCCGGGCCGGGGTCTACAAGGGCATCCTGCCCTGGGCCATGCTGATTCCCGCCCTGGCCACCATCATGGTCTGGAGCTACTACCCCCTGCTGCGCGGCCTGGTCATGGCCTTCCAGGACTACAAGATCGTGGGCAGGTCCCCCTTCGTCGGGCTCACCAACTTCATCGGCATCATGCTCGATCCGAATTTCTACCACTACATCTGGACCACCTTCCGCTTCGTCCTCTGGAATCTCTTCCTCGCCTTCTTCACCCCCATCCTCCTCGCCATCCTGCTCACCGAGGTGCCCCGCCTCAAGGTGTTCTTCCGGACCATCTTCTTCCTGCCCCAGATGACCAGCGGCCTGGTCGTCACCCTGATGTGGAAGGAAATGTTCATGGGCACCGCCCAGGGCACCGTCAACCGCTTCCTCAGCTCGCTCTACGGACTGGTGGGAATGACCTTCACCCCCGTGGACTGGCTGGGCAACCCCCACACCGTCATGGCCTGCGTCATCATCCCCGGTGTCTGGGCCAGCGCGGGCATCAGCAGCCTCATCTACCTCGCCGCCCTCAAGAGCGTCCCCGACGAACTCTACGAGGCGGCCAGCATCGACGGCGCGGGCATGCGCCGCAAGGCCTGGAACATCACCGTCCCCACCATTCTCCCCCTCATCCTGATCAACTTCGTGGGCGCCTTCATCGCCACCTTCCAGGCCATGGGCAACATCTTCCTGCTCACCTTCGGCGGACCGGGCAAGGAAACCATGGTCCTCGGCATGGCCATCTGGCAGGAAGCCTACGTCAACCTCCGTTTCAGCCTGGCCACCAGCTACGCCTGGATTCTGGGCAGCATCCTCATCGGCTTCACCTACCTCCAGTTGCGCATCCTGCGGCGAGTCGATTTCCGCCAGGCCAAGGGAGACGATTGACATGTCCATCATCAACGCCGCGGAACAGAAATCCTTCAAGGGCCGCATCGCGGTCACCACCATCTACACGCTGCTCATCCTCGGCAGCCTGACCATGATCTTCCCCTTCGCCATCATGGCCACCGGGTCGATCTCCAACTCCTTCGACTACGACCGCCGCAGCCCCTTCCCCCGCTTCCTGGTCAGCCGCCCCGACCGGTTCCTGCGCGTCCTCTGCAACTACTTCCCGCCCAGCCACCGCGGCTCGATCCGCCAGCTCCGCAGTTTCTTCCCCTCCCTCCCCAGCGACTGGCAGAGCTGGTCCCAGATCGGCGACGAGCGGCGCCAGGGCGACGCCTGGGCCACCGCGGTCCTGGCCGAACTCGACGACCCGGACACCCTCGAACGCTACCGCCTCATCGCCCGCGACTACGGCGAATTCGCCCAGACCTGCGACCTCCGCGAAACCGTCCTCGCCTACGACCAGCGCTACGTCGGCCCCTTCCTCCGCCGCAAGTACGGCTCCCTCGAAGAACTCAACCGGGCCTGGGAAATCTCCATCGACACCTTCGTCAAGGTCTCCGCCAACGAGTGGAGCGGCGAACCCGTCGACCAGCGCACCTACATGCCCTACGTGGACACCCGCTACCAGGACCTGCTCGTCTTCCGCCAGCAGTACCGCGAAGGGCGCTTCAGCCAGTTCCTCGACCGGCCCGACAGCACGGCCGGCTTCCTCCGCCCCGCCGCCCTCGCCTACATCTGGGAGGAATACGCCGGCAAGGAACTGGGCATCGCCGACCACCAGGCCCTCCACGCCCTCCCCTTCCCCGTCCCCGACAACGCCCCGGCCAAGCTCCGCAATCTCTGGCTCCGCTTCCTCCAGGAACGCTTCCCCCTCCGCCATGTGGCCTTCACCGTCAGCCCCAAGTGGCGCGCCGAGTTCGAGACCTTCCTCAAGGACCGTTTCCGCAACACCGACTATCTGAACCGCGTGATGCGCGACGAGGACCCCGCCTGGCCCGACATCCATTCCTGGGCGGAGGTCGTGCTGACCGGCGAGATTCCCGACGGCCCCGTCGGCCGGGTCTGGATGGACTTCGTCAGCACCAGGATTCCGGTCCACCAGTGGCGCCTGCGCGACACTCTGCCCGAGATCGGCTTCCAGAACTTCGCGCTGGACAAGCACCGCACCCTGTCCGGCGTGAACAAGGCCTACAACCTCAGCCTCAACAGCATCGAGGAACTGCGCCTGCCCTTCCGCGAGGCCGTCCTCGTCACCTTCCACAACCATGAATGGGGCTTCATCTGGGACCAGGTGAGCGCCAACTACCGCGCCGTGTTCGACTATCTGTTCCGGCGGGGCCGGGCGGTCGTGAACACGGTCGTCCTGGTGGTCCTCACCATTCTGACCACCCTCACGGTCAACCCGCTGGCCGGCTATGCGCTCAGCCGGTTCCGCCTGCGCCAGACCGAGAAGATTCTGGTCTTCTGCCTGGCCACCATGGCCTTCCCCACCGCCGTGGCCGCCATCCCCGGCTTCCTGCTCCTGCGCGACCTGGGCCTGCTCAACACCTTCTCCGCCCTCGTCCTCCCCGGCGCCGCCAACGGCATGACCATTTTCCTCCTCAAGGGCTTCTTCGACTCCCTGCCCCAGGACCTCTTCGAGGCGGCCACCATCGACGGCGCCAGCGAGTGGCGCATCTTCCTCAGCGTCAGCCTCCCCCTGGTCAAGCCCATCCTCGCCGTGAGCGCCCTCAACGCCTTCATCCTCGCCTACAACGGCTGGGCCTGGGCCATCATCGTCTGCCAGGACCCGAAAATCTGGACCATGGCCGTCTGGACCTACCAGTTCTACCAGACCCAGACCGGCCAGCCCTTCACCGTGATGGCGGCCTTCATCGTCAACTCCATCCCCGTCCTGGCCGTCTTCCTCTTCTGCCAGAAGATCATCCTCCGCGGCATCATCCTTCCCCAGCTCAAATAGCCGCCGGGCAGGCTAGTCCCAGTCCCACCAGCCCCGGCGGCGACCGATGCTGAGGCCGACCCCGAGCTGGAGATACGGGGTCAGATTCCGGTGCAGCTCCACGCTCGTCTCCCAGCCGCCCCGCGAATCGACGCTGACCGAGATGGCCCCGTGCAGGCGGGACATCTCCCGCCTGAGCAGTTCGTGGGCGTTCACCTCGCGGGTTTGGACATCCAGCCGGACCTGGCTGGCATGGGGAAAAAAGGTCCGCGCCTCCGCCCGTTCCGCCGCCGCCGCTTCTTCCCAGGCGGCAATCTCCAGCTCGACGGGCGGCGGCAGAGTCAGCCGGGCGTTGGCCGCCTCCTCCGCCGCGCGGGGCGACAGAGCCAAACGAAGCAACGGCGAATCCCCGCCGTCCGCGCCCGCCAGACCAGCCCCCAGCAACGCGCCGGAAAACAGGATGGAACGATAGGCTTTCATACCGCTCAAAATAGCCAACTTCCCGCAACTGGCAACCAAGGCGTGGTCGCCGCCGTCCAACGCACCTACAGTAGAGGGATACCAGGCCAGCCGAACGGAACCCCCCATGAGCGACACCCCACTGCTTGAACTGATCCAGGTGACCCGCCGGTTTCCCCTGCCCGCCGGCGAGGCGGTCGAGGTGCTCCGCGCGGTCGATCTCCAACTGCTGGCCGGGGAGACGCTGGCGGTGGTCGGCCCCTCGGGCTCGGGCAAAAGCACCCTGCTCAACCTGGCCGGCGCCCTCGATCTGCCCAGCGCGGGCGAAATCCGCTTCGCGGGCGAACCCCTGGCCGGACGCTCCGAGCCGGAACTGGCCCGGTTCCGCAACCGGGAGGTGGGCTTCGTCTTCCAGCTCCACCATCTGCTGCCCCAGTGTACCGCCCTGGAAAACGTGCTGGTGCCCACCCTGGTTCCCGGCGCGCCCGCCGACGACGCGCTGGCGCGGGCCGAAGCCCTGCTCGAACGGGTGGGTCTGGGCGAACGCAGGGACGCCTTCCCCGCCGTGCTCTCCGGCGGCGAGCGCCAGCGGGTCGCCGTGGTCCGCGCCCTGATCAACCGCCCCCGCCTCCTGCTGGCCGACGAACCGACCGGCGCCCTC
>LVAZ01000240.1 GCA_001603055.1 Victivallales bacterium Lenti_02 | reverse complement strand
GGGAGGCGGGGTTGCAGGGCGCGGAGGCGGGCCTCGGCGGCGGCGACGGGGGCGAAGGAGCGGGCCAAATCCCGTTCCGCCTGTTCGGCGCCGAGGGTGGCCTGCCGGCGTTCGGCCCCGGCCGTCTCCCGTTCGGCGGTCGCGGTTTCCAGCCGTTCGACGGCGGTGGCGATCCGGCGGCGCAGAAGTTCCTCCTCGCGCCGGAGCTGGGCCTCCTGGTCCTGCCACTCGCTGCGGGCGGCGTGGCCGGCGCGCTGCACCCGGAGCAGTTGGCCGACCAAATCCTCGAGGGTGTCCAGGCCGGTGCGGACGGCGGCCGGCTCGCCCCGGACGACGGCGAGCAGAAGCAGGGAGAGGCCGAGGAGGCGACAGGGAATGGCAAGACGGCAAGGCATGGTTCGGATTCCTGGTCCCGGTCAGTTCTTCGTCAGCAGTTCGGCCAGCCGCCGGGCCGACTCCAGCCGCACCTTCTCGTGCAGGCTCTCGCCGTGGGCGTCCATGGTCACCAGCACCGGGAAACGTTCGACTTCAAGCTGCCAGACGGCCTCGGGCGGGCCGAATTGTTCGAGATGGACCGCAGGCACCCGGCGAATGCGGCTGGCGAGCACCTGGGCGGCGCCGCCGACGGCATGGAGGTAGAGGCAGCCGAACTGGCGGCAGGCGGCGAGGGTCGCCGGCCCCATGCCCCCCTTGCCGATGATGCCGCGCAGGCGGAAGCGCTCGATGAGCCGGGCCATGTAGGGCTCCTCGCGGCTCGAGGTGGTGGGGCCGGCCGCCGTCACCCGCCAGCCGTCGCCCGCGCGGGTGACCACCGGGCCGCAGTGGTAGAACACCGCGTTGGCGGCGGGGAAGGGCACCGGGTTGCGCTCGTCGGCCAGATACCGGTGCGCCGCGTCGCGGGCGGTCCAGATCGTCCCGGTCAGTTCGAGAAACTGGCCCGCGCGCAGGCTCCGCACCGTGTCCTCGGACAGGGGCAGATCGAGCGCCAGGGAGGGGATGGGCGCGGCGGCGTTCACGGCTAGGGCCTTTCCTGGGACGTCCGGCGCACCCCTTCCCCGGTCTCGGCCGGGCGCGGCTGCGGGTCGGGGTTGCTGAAGGTGTAGATGGTCTCGTTCTCGCGGCTCATGCGCAGATGCTCGCGGGCGATCCGCTCGACCGTCCGGGGGTCCTTCTGCAGGGCTTCGAGCAGGGCGCGCAAATCGTGGATTTCCCGCTGCTGCTGGCGGACTTCCTGGTCCGCCACCCGGAGCTTCTCCTGAAGTGTCCGGTTGTCCACAACGATGCGCCCGAGAAAATAGACGGAACCGCCGATGGCGGCGAAGAACAGAAGCGCCAGAATGACGTACCGGGGTTTCATCGGAGGGGGCTAGTCCAGATTGACTTCGACTTCGAGGGGCGACACGGTGACGCGGCGGTTGACCGTGTCGATGGCGTAGAACACGATGCGGGCGGTCATGCCGCCGTGGGTTCCTTCGAGCAGACGGGCCAAGTCCTCGATGGTCGCGGTTTCGCGGCCATTGACGTTGACCAGCAGGTCGCCGCGCCGGAGCAGGTTGCCGTACTGGTTGCGGAACTGGGCGAGGTCGCTGGCGGGATCGATTTCGCTGATGGCCAGGGCGCGGAACTGGCTGGGAATGCCCAGGGCGCGGGACAGGGCCTCGTTGAGGGGCTGGACGCGGAGGCCGAGCCGCTGCCGGATGAGTTCCTCCGCCGCCATGGGCCGGGGCTTGAGCGCGACGGTCCGCCCGTCGCCCATCTGCAGGACAAGGGCTTCCCCCGCTCCGAGCCGGAAGAGAATCCGGCCCAGCTCGATGCCCCGCCGCACGGGCACCCCGTTCGCCGCCCCGACCACCATGCCGGGCCGCAGACCCGCCGCCTCGGCCGGGCTGTCGGGCTGGACCGCCTCGATGACGGCCCGGGCCTTGCCCTCGACAATCTGCGTGCCGGGCACCAGCCCCAGGCAGGTCGCCGAGCGCCGCTCGGGAACCAGCCAGGAGGCCAGCACCCGCTCGATGCGTTCGAGGGGAATGGCGAAGCCGATGCCCTGGGCGTCCTTGCGGATGGCCAGATTGACGCCGATCAACTGCCCGTCGAGATTCACCAGGGGACCGCCGCTGTTGCCGGGATTGATGGCCGCGTCGGTCTGGAGAATGTCGTTGAACACCATGTCGGTGCCCAGAAAGTAGCTGCGGTTCTTGGCGCTGAGCACGCCCTGGGCCACGCTGTGCTCGAGGCCGAAGGGGTTGCCCACCGTCACCACCGTCTC
The DNA here is from genome assembly GCA_001603055.1 of Victivallales bacterium Lenti_02. Taxonomy (GTDB): domain Bacteria; phylum Verrucomicrobiota; class Lentisphaeria; order Oligosphaerales; family Lenti-02; genus Lenti-02. The sequence continues at coordinate 2,433 of LVAZ01000240.1, read as the reverse complement.
GCCCAGCAGCAGATCGCCCGGCAGGGCGAACTCGGCCGCGGTCAGCGACTGGCTGGCCGGCAGGTTCTGCAATTCGAGCAGGCAGAGGTCGTTCACCTTGGCGCGGGCCACGGGAACCGCCGCGAATTCCTCGCCGCTGGCGAGGCGGACCCGGATGTTGCGGGCGCGGGCCACCACGTGGTAGTTGGTCAGAATCAGGCCGCCCGCGTCCACCACCACCCCGCTGCCCAGCGGAATGTATTCGGTGACATAGCGGTAGTGGGGGTCGAAGAACTCGCTGAAGTACTGCTCGTAGGGGTCCTTGAGGACCACCCGCCGCTCGTTGGTGCCGATGCTCACCACGCTGGGCATGATCGTGTTCACCGCCCGCACCACGGGCGTGACCCGCTGCGACGGCGAAGCCGGCGAGGCTACCGGCCACAGAACAACGGCGAGAAGCAGGAAAAGAAACCGGATTGGCGTGGTTGACTTTGGCATTGGCGACCCCATCTTTCCCTGTCTAACATGTAGCAAGAGAGAGCGATGGCATGACATATCCTACGTTTGCGCTCCGTCAGGTGCTCCCGTCCCTCGCCCGCTGGTATCTGCCCATGCGGGGAAGACTGCCGGGATTGGACCCGTTCGGAAACCTTCAAGTCGGTGAACATACCGAGGGCAGTGAAGGGTTTCAATGCCGCGAGCGGTTTTTGCAGATTCTCTGGAACGAGCAGCGGCTGGCGGGCGCGCTGCGCACCCGGAGCGGCCAGCGGCTCGAAGTGGTCTCCCCCGGCATCTGGAACGTCGAGCCGGGGCCGGACTTCCGCCAGGCGGCCCTGCGCCTCGACGGGCGCACCGTGCGCGGCGACATCGAGGTCCACCGCACCCCCGCCGACTGGAACCGCCACGGCCACGACCGCGACCCCGCCTACGAGGACGTGATTCTGCATGTGGTCTGGCAGGCCGCCGCCGGACCCGCCGGACCGGACATCCCCGTGCTCGAACTGAGCACCGCCCTCGACGGGGCCTGGCGCGATCTCTTCGCCGAACTCCAGGCGGAACTCTACCCCGAGGCCCGCCGCATCGCCCCCGGCCGCTGCGCCCTGCAATGGGCGGACACGGGGGACGCGCGGGTGGCGCACCTGCTCGCCGTGGCCGGTCTGGCCCGTTTCGAGGACAAGACCCTGCGCTTGCAGCGCCGGGCCGTGGCCGTCGGCGAGGAGCAGGCCCTCTACGAGGAATTCTTCGGCGCCCTCGGCTACAAGGCCAACCGGGACGCCTTCCGGGCGCTGGCCCGCGCCGTGCCCCTGGCCGACCTCCGCGCCGCCCCCGAGCCGCTGGATCGGGAAGCCCTGCTCTTCGGCGCGGCGGGCCTGCTGCCCGACCCCAGCCTGGCGCGGGTCCGCCCCCTCTGGCAGGAGCGCCTGCGCCAGCTCTGGGACCGCTGGTGGCGGTTCGACCGCGAGGCCGCGCCGATTGTCTGGAGCCGCACCTCCCTGCGCCCCACCAACAGTCCCGAGCGCCGCCTGGTCGCCGGCCTGCTTTTCCTCGAAAGCTGCCACTTGCGGCCCCTCGATTTTCTGGCCGGGCAGGCTTCCGCCTCCCCCCGCCCGAAGGAACTCCTCCGCCAGTTTTCCGACGCGCTCCGCTGCGCCAGCCCCTGGGAGGGGGCCATCGACTTCTCGACCGCCCTCTCGCGCCCGGCCCGTCTGCTCGGCGAGGCGCGCGTGCTGGACGTGGCCGTGAACGTGCTCCTCCCCGCCCTCCACGCCCTCGGCCTGACCCGGCAGGAACCCCGCCTGAGCGACCTGGCCCGCGAGACCTATCTGGCCGCGCCCTGCCTCCAGGACAACCGTCTGCTCAAGGAGGCCGCCCACCGCTTCTTCGTCCCCCCCAGCCGGGCCAAGACCATTCTCGCCGGTGCCGTCGCCCAGCAGGGGCTGCTCGAAATCTACCGCTCGTTCTGCCTCGCCCTCGACGGCGACTGCGCCAACTGCCCCTTCGCGGTCCCGCCCCCGGCCGAGCCGTGAACCCGCAAACGGGGGGAGGATCGCGCCCTTCCCCGGCAGGATTTGGCCGGGGCGCTGGTTGTCCCTATAGTATTCGCCACTCCAGCAATCCGGCGAATCCCATGCCCTCCTCCTCCATCTATCAAATCGGGACTTTGGCGGTGCATGTCCCGCGTTGCCCGCACCCCCGGCTGGCGGGCCTGCGGCGGGTTCCCGCGGACCAGCCCGGCGAGGCGACGCTCGAACTCGACCTCGTGGCGGGGGCGGCCTGGCAGCCCGGCCTCGAACGGGGCGGGGAGGTGTTTCTCAAGACCCAGCCCACCCACCAGTGCCGGATCGATTTCCCGCGCCGCCGGATTCGCCTGCGGATCGCGGCGGGGCTGGACCATCTCGGCTGGCACTTCGTGTTCCGCGATCTGTTCGCGGCCCTGTGCGGACTCTCCCGCGA
>LVAZ01000239.1 GCA_001603055.1 Victivallales bacterium Lenti_02 | reverse complement strand
TGTGGCTGGGGCGGCATTCGCTGGCCACGCTGCTGGCGGGCGCGAGCGAATGCACCTATGGCGGCACCGAGACGGCGGCAGGGGTCGCGATGCACCGGATCGACGGTGTCTTCCCCCGGTTCCGGTTGTCGCTGCATCTTTCTGCGGAAGAACCGACTCTGCCTCTGCGGATGACGCTGGCGCGGGGCGTGGGCGACGGCGGGGAGGAGCGGGTGGAACTGGCGTTCGGGGAGTGGAGGCTGGACCCGCCCATTTCGTCCCGGACCTTCGTGTTCCTGCCGCCGCGCGGTTCGTCGAGCGTGTCTTCGGTCGAGAGATTCCGGGTCTGGCGGCGCAAAGTCCAGGGGCGGGACCGGTCCGGCGCTCCCCGGGGGCAGCCGTTTCCGAGCGGCCAGGAGGTGACGACGAACCGGACCTACAAGGCCGCCTTGATGGCCGACTACGTGGCCTACCAGAAACGGCAGTACGAGGCGCACGGCCACCGCGACCCGAAGTGGGACCAGGCCATGCTGGATTTGCAGGAGGCCTGGGCCGGCCGCCTGTTCCACGACCAGTCTGTCGCCCGGCTGGCGGACCTGCGCGACCGGATTGCCTACTTGCAGTCGGTGGGCTGCCAGGACGCGACGCTCGCTTTTCTGGATGCGAACATCACCCAGTACTTGAAAAGCGAGAAGGCGGCGGAACCCATGCTGGAACCGGCGTGGCAGGCATTGCAGGGCAGCGCCTACCCCGCCTCGGTGAAGATGCTGGCGGCGCGTCGCTACCTCGGCTTCCTGCGGCGGGACCGCAAGGGGGAGAAGGCGTTGATCGAGCAGGCCAGCGAGCAATGGACCACCTGGTTGGCCGAGGCTGCCGCCGAGCCGGATTTTGGCGATGGCAAGCAGCGGCTTTTCGCCTATCTCGCGGCGGCGGACTGGGAGACGATGCATCTGGGCGAGAAACGGCAGGTGATCCGGAAAATGACGGCTCTGCCCGGTGCCGAGCCGTGGATTCTCGCCTACTACACCGGACGCTGGCGCATCGAGGAAGCCTGGAATTCGCGCGGCGACGGGGATTCGCAGTCGGTGGGGGACGAGGGCTGGCGGGGATTCACCGAGCACATCCGCGCCGCGAAGCGGGAGTTGACCAAGGCCTGGAAGCTGCATCCCGAGTTCCCCGAGCCCGCCGAGGCGATGATTACCGTGAGCATGGGCGAGCAGTCCGAAAAATCGCTGCGGCTCTGGTTCGACCGGACCATCGCCGCCCAGCTCGACTGGGGCGAGGCCTACGACAAGCTGCGCTGGGCCTATCGCACCCGTTGGTATGGCACGCCGACCTGGACCTACGAGCTTGGTCTGGAGGCGGCCCGGACCGGGCGGTTCGACACGAATGTGCCCCATCAGTACTGGTTGTGCCTGCTCGATATGTTGACCGAGAGTGAGACGTGGCAGAAGATGATGGCGCGCCCGGAGGCGCTGCCCGCTCTCCGCGCGGTTTGCGAGGGGTATCTGGCCGCGGACGAAGCGGCGTTTCCGTCGCGGTATCTGCTCACCGTCTGGCTGATTGGCTGCTGGGGGGCGGGCCAGGGCGAGGAGGGGTTGGCGGTGCTCCGGCGGCTGGATTTCCAGCCCGACCTGATGGTCTGCAATTCCGCCAAGGTGGACCCGGACCGATTGGTGGGCGAGGTGGCGCTGCTCGGCACGTCCCAGGGGGAAACGATGAAGCGCGGCCTCCATTTGCTCAATCGGCGGGACTACGCGGCGGCGGTGCCGCTTCTGCGCCAGGCAATGCTGGCGATACGGGAGGAGAACGCGCGCGCATATGTCTACCTGGGCGACCAAATCTGCAATGTGCCTCTGGTTGACGCGCCCGAGGTGGCGGACACGGTGCTGGACACGATCATCGAACTGCGTCGCCGGGAGGTGCTGGTGCAGTCCTTCATCCGCTGGATGGACGAGGCCCCGGACGAGGTTCCCGCCGCGTTCCAGGACCGGGTGGCCGCCTATCTCGGCCCCGTCAGTTGGGCCTTCATGCCGGAGGCCCCGGTCGCCAGCGAACTCGGCGACGAGGAGATCGACGCCGGTCTGGCCCGGCTCGACGCGCTGACCCTGGCCGACATTCCCGGTGCGGACACCCTGCCGGCCGAGGAGGCCAACGATCTGTTCGCCACCGAGAAAATCCTGGCCAAGCTGCGTCTCCACTACTGCCGCCAGCTCACCGGCAAGAACCAGTCCAGCGCCAGTTGGCGGTATTGCCGGGAGCATGTGGTTCCCCTCATCAAGCCGACTCCCCACCGAGGCCTGCTCCTGGAGTTTGTCACTGAGCACCAGAACCCGGAGCGCCATTCCTACCACCGGGAACTCCAGCGCGGCGTGAAGACCTGGATTCAGGCGCAGGGCATGCTGGTCTGGGACGCGCATTCGGACTCGTTTCTGCCCCAGCTCGCGGAGCTGGGCCGGATTGCCGACGGTTCCGCGCGGACGCAGGCGGCGTGGAAACTGTTCCAGAGGCGCGGCTCAGTTCGTTTCGGCTTCCAGCTCAAACAGGTCCTCGACCAGTCCGGAGCGACTCTGGATGCGGCCCTCATGGAGCGGTATCTCGTCAGCCACCTGGCGGGGCAGGACGTGCCGTACCGCGACGCCTTTGGCAGCTTCATCCAGGCCAATGCCTTCAACTACATTCCCGGCTACGAGCATCTGGTCATCGGCAACGGCGAACGCTACGAGGGCATGAACATGAAAACCTCGGAGCCATGGCTGCCCATGGCGGACGCCTATCTGCGTCTGGGCGAGCTGGCCCCGGCTATTGCCTACTTGTGGAAATACGAAGGCAGGGAGCCCGACAGCGATTGGATGTACATGGCCGGGGAGCGGTGCAAGGGTTCCGACGAGGCGATGAAGGCCCTGATCCGCGCCATCTCGCGGCATCCGGCGGCCACGCCGGAGACGCTGGACTTGCTGGAGCGGCTGTTTCCCGAACGTCTGGCCCAGGTCAACGCGCAGTGAACCGGGAAGACGAACGGCGGCATACGTGTTGTCTACTGGATAGTTGGGGAGATTGTCATGCGTGACCGGGTAGTTCGTTATTCAGCCGTCGCCCTCCTTTGCGGATTGGTCTGCTCGTCTCAGGTACTGGAGCTGGACGCGAAGAGCCGGGAGCTGGTCGGGCGGGCGGATGCCGTTCTGGCCAGGGCCCAGGCCATTTCCCTGGTGCAGACGCGGCGGGGTTTTCTCGGGAAGAGGGCGATGGTCGCCGAGGAAACGGTCATTCAGGCGGCGCGGCCGGGATTCTTCCGGGTCGAGACGAAAGGGGAGGAAACCGAGGAACTCACGGTGGCCGATGGAACCGCCTGGTTCCGTCTGCTGGTGGAACCTAGTATCTACCAGCGGACCGAGGTGGCGGGCTATGCCCCGGCGGACTTGTTCCGCCCGCCGCAGGCGGAGGCGATGCTGATGACCGGTCGGGGGCTGACAAGCCTGTGGCTGGGACAGCATTCGCTGGCCACGCTGCTGGCGGGCGCGAGGGAATGCACGTATGGCGGCACGGAGACGGAGGATGGGGTCGAGCTGCACCGGCTGGATGCGAGCTTTGCCCAGAATCGTCTTGCCGTTTTCCTTACGGCTGGCGATTCCCCTCTGCTCCGGCGCATGGCGCTGAAGATGGAGGCCCCGGCAAAGGGTCCGGGGGGCACCGCCAATCTGGTGATGGAATTGGTGTTCGACGACTGGCGCCTGGACCCGGCCGTTCCCGACGGCACTTTTGTTTTCACCCCGCCGGCAGGCGCGAAGCAAGTGGCCAATGTCGAGCGGGAACAGGCCCGGCAGCGGAAACAGGATATCGAGAGGCAGGATACCGGGCCGCACGGTCTGCCCTTCCCGGACGGTCCGGAGGCGGGGACGAGCAAAACCCACAAGGCCGCCCTGAAAGCCGCCTGCATGGCAATTGAGAAACGGCAGTACGAGACGCATGGGCACCGCGATCCGAAGTGGGATGCCGTCGTGCTGGAGTTTCAGGAACGCTGGGCGGAACGCATGGCCGGCGACAATTCCCTGAGCCTGATGGTGGACTTGCGCGAGCGGCTCTACTACATCCAGTCCCTCGGCTGCCAGGACCCTGTCCTGCAATATCGGTTTGCCAACCTCGCCCAATATCTGGAGGGGGACAGCGCCGCCGCGCCCCTCCTGCACGCGGCCTGGGAAGCGGTGCGGGCCAGTTCCTACCCAGCCTCCGCCAAACTGCCAGCCTTGCGGCGCCATCTGGCCTTGCTGAAGAAGTCCGGCAAGCCGGAGGAGAAGGAACGGCTCGGCGAACTCGGCAGCCAGTTGGTGGCGCTTTTCGCCGAATCCGCTGGCGAGCCTGACTTCGCCGCCGGCAAGCAGCGCTATTTCGTCTTTCTCTTCAATCTCGACTGGAACGCCATGACGCTGGCCGAGAAACGGCAGGTGGTCGAGAAGATGGCGGCTTTGCCGAACACCGACCCCTGGATTCTCGCCCACTATACCGGCTGCTGGCGCATCGGCGAAGCCTGGAACGCCCGCGGGGGCGGCTACGCGAACACGGTGACGAAAGAGGGCTGGCGGGGCTTCGCCGAGCATCTCGGCGTGGCGAAGCAGGAACTGACCAAGGCCTGGCAACTGCATCCCGAGTTCCCCGAATCCGCCACCGAGATGATCGTCGTGGCCATGGCCGGCCATGCCGAGGAGCCGACGCGGGTCTGGTTCGACCGGGCCATCGCCGCCCAGCTCGACTGGGGCGATGCCTATGACAAACTGCGCTGGGCCTATCGGCCGCGCTGGCGCGGTTCGCCCTCATGGACCTATCATCTTGGACTGGAGGCGGCCCGCACCGGTCGATTCGACACGTATGCCCCCCATCATTTCTGGCTCTCCCTGCTCGATCTGCTGTCCGAGGGCGAAACATGGCAGGAGATCATGGCGCGGCCGGAGGCGCCGGCGACTCTCCGTGCGGTTTGCGAGGGCTATCTGGCCGAGAACGACCCGGAATACCCGGCGGAGTTCTGGCAGACCATCCTGCTGATTGGTTGCTGGGGGGCAGGGCAGGACGCGGAGGCGCTGGCGGTTCTCCGCCAGCTTGGCTTCCAGCCGGACGCCGTCGTGTGCGGGAGGGCCAAGCTCGATCCGGACCGGCTGGCGGTGGAAGTCATGCTGTATGCCGGTCCCCAGAGGGAAGCGGGCCGCCGGGGGTTGGGGCTGCTTGCGGACAAGGACTATGCGGCGGCGGTGCCGGTTCTGCGCCAGGTGATGCTGGCCATGCGGGAGGTGGACGCGCGCGTGTACGCCTATCTGGGGGATCTCATCTGCAACGTGCCCCTGGCCGATGCGCCCGAGGTGGCGGACACGGTGCTGGACACGATCATCGAGCTGCGCCGCCGGGAGGTGCTGGTGCAGTCCTTCATCCGCTGGATGGACGAGGCCCCGGACGAGGTTCCCGCCGCGTTCCAGGACCGGGTGGCCGCCTATCTCGGCCCCATCAGTTGGGCCTTCATGCAGGAGGCCCCGGTCGCCAGCGAACTCGGCGACGGGGAGATCGACGCCGGTCTGGCCCGGCTCGACGGGCTGACCCTCGCCGACATTCCCGGCGCGGACACCCTGCCGGCCGAGGAGGTCAATGACCTGTTCGCCACCGAGAAAATCCTGGCCAAGTTGCGCCTGCACTACTGCCGCCAACTCACCGGCAACAACCAGTCCAACACCAGTTGGCGGTACAGCCGGGAGCATGTGGTCCCCCTCGTCAAGCCCATTCCCCACCGGGGCCTGCTCCTGGATTTCGTCGCCGAGCACCAGAACCCGGAGCGCCATTCCTACCACCGGGAACTCCAGCGCGGCGTAAAAACCTGGATTCAGGCGCAGGGCGTGGCGGTCTGGGACCAATACTCGGACTCGTTTCTGCCCCAGATTGCGGAGCTGGGCCGGATCGCCGACGGGGCCGCGCGGACGGAGGCGGTGTGGCGGTTGTTCCGGCAGCGCGGTTCGCTCCGTTTTGGTTTCCAGATCAAAGAATTTCTCGACCAGTCGGGGGCGACGGTGGATGCGGCCCTGGTGGAACGGTATCTCGTCAGCTACCTGGTGGGGCAGGGGGTGCCGGTCCGCGATCCGTACAGCTATATGGTCCAGGCAGTTGGCCTCGACTTCATTCCCGGCTACGAGCGCCGGGTCATTGGCTACAGCAAGCAGTTTGATCGTTCGGGCTGGAATCCGCCGGAATCCTGGCTGGCCATGGCGAATGCCTACCTGCGTCTTGGCGAACTGGAGTCCGCCATCACCGCCCTGTGGGAGGGCAGCAAGGCGACGCCCGAAAAATACGACTGGTTCTATGTGGGCGGGGAGCGGCGCAAGGGTTCCGACGAGGCGATGAACGCCCTGGTCCGCGCCATCTCGCGGCATCCGGCGGCCACGCCGGAGACGTTGGACTTGCTGGAGCGGCTGTTCCCCGAACGGCTGGCCCAGGCCAACGCACAGTGACTTCGCCGCACATCAGCCGGAGGCGACATATCCCGCGCCTTCCAGCGTTTTAAGCGGACAGGGCCGGCCGGAACCGGGGCGTCTCGAACACGGGGTCGGCCCCGGCGCGAGGCAGGCCAGCAAGCCCGGAGCCGCACTTCCGATTCCGCTGAGGCAACGCCTGGTATGAAGGAAGGGGCGGCCGTGTGCAAGTTGTGCCGCCATGCTGGCAGGGGATGGCAGTGGGGCTACAGTTGCTCCCTGCACCCCCACCACGGAGTAACGGCAATGAGAGCGACTTGCGGCAGACTGTCCCTGTTGGTTTCCCTTGCAGTTGGGGTTTTGGCGACCGAGCCGCCTCTGCCCGACGGGGCCTACCCGGAATGGAGTTCCGGCAAGGCGTGGCAGGTGCATTCCACGCACCGGGGTAGAATCTGCCTCAACGGGCTCTGGCAATTCCGTTCCGAGCCGCGCCTGGCCCCGGTCGAGGAGGTGGAGACCTTCTTCGCGGACGGCATCGAGGCCGACACGGTCGCTGCCTGGGAAGTGGGCGCGATTCCCGGCGGCAGCATTCAGGTCGGCACCGACCCCGAACGCAAACAGCACGGGGACTCGAGCATGAAGGTGGAACTCGATATCCCCAAGGCCACCAACTTCTACCACCTCACGCGCGTCGTCGAGGGGATTCCCACCGGGACCAAGCTGGTGCTGCGCGCGGAGATGTGGCTGGAGATGGAACGAGGCGACCTGCACATCGAGGTGCAGGACGCCAGGGACTACAAGTTCTACACCGCCCGTTGCGGGGCCTTCCCCAAGAAGGAAGGCTGGCAGACCGTCGAGTGCGAGTTCTATCTGCCTGCCGACACGACGGCGGTGAAGATTCTCATCCTCCGCAATCATGGTTCCTCTTCCGGCTGCAAGGGCACGGTCTGGATCGACAATCTGCGCATCGTCAAGGTGGAACGGCCGGCGGCGGCCGGGCTGGCCCCGCCGACCGACGATGCCTGGGGATTCACCAAGGTCCCCGGCTCCTGGAAGGGGCGCGTGTACTGGCACGAGCAGGACGAGGCCCGGAAGAACCCGCAGGGCCTCCGGTTCGGCTGGTTCCGGCGTCCGGTCGAGATTCCCGCCGACTGGACGGGACGGAGCATTCGGCTCACTTTCGACCGTCTGTCCACCGATGCCAAGGTCTACTGCGGAGGGGAGCGTGTCGGTGAATTGGGGTTCATGGGCGGAAGCGTGGACGTGACCCGCTGGGCGAAGCCGGGCGAGAAGCTCGATCTGGCGGTTCTGGTCGAGGCGCGGGATTTCTGGAATGTGCTGCCCACGCTCCTCACCCGTCCGTCCAAATCCTGGCAGGCGCAGCTTTTCGCCACGGGGATCGTGGGCGATGTGTTTCTGGAATCCGAACCCGCCCAGCTCCGGCTCGGCGACTGCCGGATCGTGACCACGGCGGCGGACCGGCGGCTGACGGTGACCGCGCCCCCCCTCGATCTGCCTGACGGCTTTGTCATTCCCGGCGATTTCTTCTCGGTCCGCTGCGATGTGCGCGACGGCGACCGGGTGGTGAAGAGTTTCACTGGCAGGGTGGATCAGCTCGGCGGCATCATCGTCGCCAGCGACACCTGGCCCGAAGCCGAGTTCTGGGACATCGGTCGGCCGAAGCTCTACACCTTCACCCTGACGCTGCTCGGGGGCGGCAAGGTGGTGGACCAGACCCTGCCCGAAACCTTCGGCTTCCGCGAGTTCGAGATTCGCGGCAGGTATTTCTATCTGAACGGGGTGAAGCTGAATCTGGTGCCCTGCGCCTACTGGCCGCGCAAGGGGAACTGGGGCAGCAAGGAGGCCATGCGCCACTGGGTGCAGGGGGCCCTGGCGGCGGGCTTCAACTTCGTCTATCTCGAAGAGGTCGACCGGCCCGGACGCCACGGCGTCAACCGGCATTTCCTCGAGGTCTGCGACGAACTTGGCATGCTGGCCGCCATCAGTCCCCTCGGCCTCACCGTCTATCAGCGGGTCGACCAGCCCGATGTCTGGAATCCGTGGTCGGCCATCGTCGAGCCGTGCGTGCGCCAGAACTGGAATCATCCCTCGCTGGTCATGTGGCGCATGAACATGAATTTGAACTGCTACCGCCAGGACCAGAATCCCCTGGTGCTGGACGGCAGGATGGAGTTCGCGCCCGATTCCACCTCGGCCCGGAAGGAGGAGGCGATGCTGAAATCCAACGCCTTCGTCCGTTCGCTGGACCCCACCCGTCCCACCTACAACCACGCCTGCGGCAAGAGCGGCGAAATCTACAACCTGAACAACTACCTCGGCTGGCCGGAGTTGCAGGACCTGCGCGAGTGGCTCCGGGTCTGGGCGGGGCAGGGCGAGAAGCCCCTGTTCATGGC
>LVAZ01000023.1 GCA_001603055.1 Victivallales bacterium Lenti_02 | reverse complement strand
GGGGGTGAGGGCGTCGCAGAAGACGGGCTGGTCGGGCAGGGGCGCGCCGGTGCGGGCGGCGGCGGCGAGACTGCGCCCGGCCAGTCCATCGGGAACCGCCAGTCCGGCCAGGTCGCAGAGGGTGGGGAAGAGGTCCACCAGCCCGACCGGGGTGGCGACGGTGCGCGGGGGCGCGTCGTGGCGGCGCTGTTCCGGGAGGGAGAGGATGAGGGGAACGCGGGTGCAGCCCTCGTACCAGCCGTTTTTCCACCACACCCCGTGCTCGCCCGCCAGTTCGCCGTGGTCGGTGGTGTAGACGATGATGGTGTGGTCGAGCAAACCGTCCGCCGCGAGCCGGGCGAGCAGATCGCCGAGCACCTCGTCGAGATAGCTCACGCAGGCGAAATAGGCGGCCCGCGCGCGCATGGTTTCCTGGTGGTCGATGGCGTCGGCCTGGAAACCGCGCCGCATGGCCACGCTCATGGGATGGCCGAAGGCGTCCCCGGCGGCGGGGATTTTCGGCTCCGTGACCCGGTTCGGCCAATAATAATCGAACCAGCGGCGCGGGGCGGTCAGCGGGAAATGAGGGCGGCTGAAGGACGCGCAGAGGAACCAGGGTTGTTCCGGGTTGGCGCGGGTGTGCTCGCGCAGCCAGGCCACGGATTCCTGGGCCACGACGACATCCTGGATTTGGCTCTCGGGAATGTCCGTCACCCCGGCATGGGCGGTGCGCATCCGCATGCCGGTGCGCTCCGGCGAGAGGATGGGTTCCCACTGATGCCCGCATTTGCCCGTGAGATCGCCGTAGGGGCGGTGTTGGAAGCCGACGAACTGGCGGTTGCCGCCGAGGTGCATCTTGCCGACCAGGCAGGTCTCGTAGCCGCCTGCGGCGAAGACTTCGGGGATGGTGGCGAGGCCGGGCCGGAGGACCGACTCGTTGGTCCAGGCCCCGGCTTCGCGGACCTCCTTGCCGGTGAGCAGGCAGAGGCGCGACGGGGTGCAGAGCGGCATCTGGCAGTAGGCGTCGGAAAACACCGTGCCCGCCGCCGCCAGCCGGTCGAGCGCCGGAGTCAGCACCGGTTCGTCGGCGCGATGGCCCAGAAAGCGGAAGCTATGCTCGTCGCTGAGCAGGAAAAGAACGTTCGGGCGCGGGGCGGGCATGGGCGGGTCTCCGGGTGGTCCGTCGGAAAACAATAGGTCCGCGTTGGCATCCGCGCCACTTTTCACGCAGGGGAACCAGGCGGCGGTCTTGTCGGTCGCAGGGGACAGGGACCGCCGCCAGGCAGGCGTTGCGGGCCCCATAACGAAAACCTTGCAAGGAGGCATTCGACGGCGGCGCTTTCAGGGGGTATCGTCATGGTAGGATTGCTTGCTGTTCGGCATCCGGTACCCCGTAGGAACCTTCACCCAAGGGGTCGCAGGGCCTGCCCTCCGGTCCCGCAACGGAACGCACCATGTCAGGAAAGCACAAAGTCTTCGTCCTCGACACCAACGTCATCCTGCACGACAGCAACTGCATCAACCAATTCCAGGACAACGACATCCTGGTGCCGATCACGGTGATCGAGGAGCTTGATGGGTTCAAGAAGGGCAACGACACACTCGCCTACCACGCGCGGGAATTTGTGCGCACGCTCGACAAGCTGAGTGCCAACAAGCTGTTCAACGGCGGCATCCAGATTGGTCCGGGGCTCGGCAAGGTCATGGTGCGTTTCGCCCAGCAGTTCCATCCGGACATTTCCGGGATGTTCCTCCACAAGGAGGCGGACCATGCGATTCTCAACACCGCCTACTGCTACTCGAAGGATCACCCCGAGATTCCGGTGACGGTGGTCAGCAAGGACGTGAACCTGCGGATGAAGGCGAAGGCCATCGGTCTGATGGCGGCGGACTACACCACCGACCATGTGAAGGACTTCGCCGTGTACGAGCGCGGGCCGCGGGTGGTCGAGGGGGTGGCGGCGGAGGTGCTTGCCGCCATCTACGGCGAGACCGGCGGGGCCGATCCGGCCCAGCTTGGTCTGGACGAGCCCCTGGTGGCGAACGAGTGTCTGGTGCTGAAGGGGAGCGGCACCAGCGGTTCGGCCCTGGTCACCTTCGACGCGAACGCGGGCAGGCTGCGCCGGGTCCACAAGGAACCCGCCTACGGCATCACCCCGCGCAACGCGGAACAGACCTTCGCCCTGGACGCGCTGACCAACGACGCGGTGCAGTTGGTGACCCTGTCGGGCAAGGCCGGCACGGGCAAGACCCTGCTCGCCCTGGCGGCCGCCCTCGAGAACCGTCGCCAGTACCGGCAGATATTCCTGGCCCGTCCCGTGGTGCCCCTGAGCAACCGGGACATCGGTTTCCTGCCCGGCGACATCGCCTCGAAACTCGATCCCTACATGCAGCCGCTCTACGACAACCTCGGCGTCATCAAGAACCAGTTCGCCGAGAACTCGGAGAAATACCAGAAAATCGGCGAGATGCTGGCCCAGGACAAGCTGAAGATCGCCCCGCTGGCCTACATTCGCGGGCGCAGCCTGGTGAAGATTTTCTTCATCGTGGACGAGGCGCAGAATCTGACCCCGCACGAGGTGAAGACGATCATCACCCGGGCCGGGGCCGACACCAAGCTGGTCTTCACCGGCGACGTGTACCAGATCGACCATCCCTATCTGAACCAGCAGAGCAACGGGCTCACCTACCTGATCGAGAAGATGCACGGGCAGTCCATCTACGCCCATGTCAATCTGGTCCGGGGCGAGCGTTCGCCGCTGGCCGAACTGGCGAGCAATCTGTTGTAGGACGTTTTGTTCCGGCTGCGGTCCATGTCTGGGCCGCAGCCTTTTTATGTCGGGGCCGGGTTGGCAAGGAGGCGAGGATGAAGCGGATTGCTTGGTTTTTCGGCGGCTGTCTGGCATGGTCGGTTTGGGCTGGGGCCGCCGGGCTGACGCTGCATGTGGAGAACTCGGGGAGCGAGCAATTCCAGGCGGTCGCGTCCGTGTCTTGGCAGGGGACGCCCGATCCCGGTCTGATTGAACTTGGTCCCGGCGGTGAGCGCCTGGGCGCGGTGCCCTGCGTGGTGGACGGGTCGGGCGCGACGGCGGAGTTGGTGTGCCTGCTGCCGGGGATCACGGACATTGGCGCCACGCGCCGTTTTCTGGTGGTGGACGGGGCGGAGCCCGCGCCGGCCGCGAGCGATCTGTCGGTCGAGGAAACCGAGGATGGTCTGGTCGTGCGGAATTCCTATTTCGAGGTGCGCCATCCCCGGCGCGGGGGCGGCGGTCTGCCGGTGGGGGTGCGTTTCCGGGTATCGGGGCGGGAAGACCCGGACTTGTATCTGCTCGACCGCATCTACCGGCGGGAGACGAAGCAGCAGTGCTTGCTGTCGAGCGATCGCGAGTCCGGCGCGAAGCTGCTCTTCCAGCACCCCCTGCGGGTGGTGGTCGAGACTCAGGGCCGCTACTGCCTGGGCGGGGGTGTCCCCGCGCCGGGAACGCCGCGCGCGACGTACCGCTTCGTCTACAGCCCCTATACGCCGGTGATCGAGGTGACCGCCCGGATGGAGAAGGACGACGACGCCCCCTGGAACGAGCTGCATTTCCTCCACCTGACCCGCCAGAAGTTCCACTACAGCCAGTTCGTGACCGGGGATGCCCCGGCGGTTTTCCCGATGAATGCGCCGGGGATCAAGAGCGTGGCGCGTTCCGGGGCGAACTGGGGGGTGATGGCGAGCGAGGCCGACGCGGCGGGGGTGGGCTATGGCCGGGTGGATTGCTGGGATGCATCGGATCAGTTTTTCTACTATGTGTGCCGCGGCCGCAGTCCCTGGACGGAACGGCGCATGGACTGGGCCGGGGCGCTCTACTTCGGTCCCGCCAGCGCCGATCCCGGCTGGTATTCGCGCTGGCTGGCCGGTCCTTCCCTCGCGGCCCGTCTGCAGGCTGGTGAGCAGGTATCCGCCGTGGCCGCGACCGCGCCGCCGCCGACGGGGGAGTATGAATTGGCCAACGCGGCCATGCGGCTGGTTTTCGCCGGGGCGGAGGAGGGCTTCGCCTGCGTCGGCATCGAGAACCGGCTGGCGGACAATGCCCGTTTCGTGCATGGGCGGGACGAGGCGCCGGGGCTTTGGCGGCTGGAGTTCCGGACACCCTACCGGGAAGTGCCCGAGGGCGGCGAAGGCAAGCCGCAGGAAACAGTGTTTCTCGACAACCGGGGGGCGGCTCGCCGCGAGGCCAGGGCGAGCCGGACCGCGGAGGGCGATCTGCTCACCTTCACCTGGCAGGGCTTGAGCCTGGGCGACGAGGCGGGCGTGGTGGACGTCACCGCCACGGTCCTGCTGCGGACGGGGCAGGGGGAAAGCGAATGGCGCATCGACATCGCCAACCGCAGCCAGCGGTTCGGCCTGTGGGAGGCCAGCTATCCCCTGCTCAGCACCGTGGCCCCGCGCGGTATGGCGGATGTGCTGCTGCCCTCGGGAAACTGGGGCGGACAGCTTGAACGGGGCTACAAGGGCAGTTTCAACCGGCCCTATCCCTCGGGGGCCTGTCCGGTGCAGTTCATGGCCTTCCATCTGGGCGAGGCGGGGCTGTATCTGGGGGCCCACGATCCGGGGGCGCGCACCAAATCCCTGCAAATCTCGGCCAGCCAGGATGCCAGCTTCGTGACTGCCGCCGAGGACATGGGCGTTCCCGGTTCGCACGTGGCCGCGCCGTTCCCCGTGGTGGTTGCCGCCTACCGGGGCGACTGGTGGCAGGCGGCGCGACGCTACCGCGCCTGGGCCAGCCAGCAGGCCTGGACCGCGAAGGGCTGGATTCGGGAGCGGACGGATTTTCCGCAGCATCTCGCGGACCTGGGATTCTGGTGGATCATGAGCGGCCAGCCCAAGGATGTGCAGCCCTTCATGCTCCGCGCGGCGGAACGCTGCCCCATGTCCATTGGCCTGCACTGGTACAACTGGCACGAGATTCCCTTCGACCATACGTATCCCGAGTATTTCCCCACCAAGCCCGGCTTCGCCGAGGCCACCCGGGACTTGGTATCGCGGGGGCAACTCATCATGCCCTACATCAACGGTCGGCTGTGGGACGAGGACATTCCCAGTTTTGCCGCCGCCGGGTCGGCGGGGGCCTGCAAGCAGCCCTCGGGCAAGAACTACACCGAGGTCTACGGTTCGGGCCGCAATCTCGCGCCCATGTGCCCGGTCACCAAGGTATGGCAGGACAAGGTGGGAGAAATCTGCTATCGGTTGATGCACGAGTGCGGGGTGAACGGCATCTATCTGGACCAGATCGGCGCCGCCCGGCCTCGGATTTGCTTCGATCCTTCCCACGGGCATCCGCTCGGTGGCGGCAGAC
>LVAZ01000238.1 GCA_001603055.1 Victivallales bacterium Lenti_02 | reverse complement strand
CACCGATCTTCTCGCCGGGCACCAGCCCCAGGTCCACGCCCAGCCCATCGCCAAGTGGTCGCCGATGTAGACCTCAATACTCGGGATAATACTGGAGTGATTCCCCGCCAATATCCATGCTCGCGTCGGCTACTTTGCAGATTCGAGCATGGGCCAACTAGCAATGGTTTCGGCATCAAGCAGACTCAAGGCCATTTCCCGGACCCTCGCCACATTCTGCCAGGCCTGTTCCTCGACGGTAAACGTCACCAACACACCGCCGGCAAAGAAGCGGACGGTATTGTCATTCGAAGTGTCCACCGGATACTTGCCTGCCAGTTTGTCTTCTGGGGATGGGTCAGGAATATCCCCCCGGAAATGTAGGTGGGCGCGAGCTTGCCGTTCGTCGTAGATGTTCCGCCAGGCGATTCCAACCAACGCCTTCTCCGGCTCGAAACTGAAACGTGTTTCCACAAGCCCCAGCTCCTCCAACGTGAACACCACCGGGTCCGCCATCTCCCACAAGGCGAATTCTAGCATCCGTTTCTCCCTATCCAAGGCCACCTGTTCAGCCTTGCATGCGGCACCCGCCTCCAACACCCGCCGACCGGCCTTCTTGCTCGCTTCCACCTCCCTCGCCCGGGCCGCATCGCGTTTTGCGGGTTCCTCGAGGATCGCGACGGAACGTTCGTTCTCCAGACGGACCAAACTCGTTTCCTGCACTTCGAGCTGGGCTTCCAATTTCGCCACTTGCTCGGGATTGTATGGGTTGGCCAATTCACGTAGTCTCGTCTGGGCTTTGTTCTGCCGGGAATACGGCTCTCTGAGAGCAGTCATGGTACGGGCCTGCAATTCCGCAGTCTTCACCCTCCACTCATTGATTTGCCGCTTCATTTCCACGTTTTCCTCGATTGCCACCGGCAGCCTTTCGAGCACTTCGAAATCGACCAGCGCTTCGCCAAGTTCGCGCAACTTGTCCTTGTCACGCCATTGCGGACTGACCGGACTGAGGCTGGCCACCATTCCGGCGACCTGGAATCTGACGAGGCTATCACTATCATGCAGAATGGGGTACTTTCCCCAAAGCTTCACCACGTCGTCACCCTTTGGCGGTCTGTCCGAACTTAACGTCACCACTAGACTAGCCACCGAATTGTGCCCGGATCTCCATGTGACCCATAGCAAGTCCTTTCCGGCATGGGCCGTGGAAACAACATTGGTAATGCCAATCTCCGGGGAGATTCGCCCCACCGGACCAGCCAAATCCTTCAATTCCTTGTTAAAAGATTCCTGCTGTTCCTCCAGCTTTTTCTGTTCCTCCATGCCATCCTGATGGATGGCCATAATGATCTCCCTTACCTTCTTCAGTTCCGCTTGCAGTTCCTCGACCCTGGCTGCCCTCGCCTCTGGTTCCTGAATGGTAGCGATGGCCAAATTCCGCCGAGTCGTCTCAATATACGCCTTTGCCTCCTCAATACGCCGATCCAGGGCCGCCACTTGGTCGGCGGAATAGGGTTGTGAGAGTTGCCTGAGTTTCGCCTGAGCCAATTCATGTTCGAATCTGGCTTCCCTCGTCGCTTCCGTCAGACGCATATGCAAGTCTGCGTGCTTTCGCATGAATTCGGCGACTTGCCGTACCGTCGTTTCCGGGGACTGCGGCTCACGCGCCGGAACCAGCGCAACCAGCGCAACCAGCAACAATGGGGCAATCCGGCGGGGGTTCATCTCTCAGTCCTCTGTTTCCGGCTCTGAACAATGAGGAACGTGTTTCCAACATAGACGCAGGACGGGCGAAGGCAAATGGGCAAACTCGCCTCGTCCCCTTGGCTGGGTTAGCGGAAGTCCGTCACTCCTTCCAGCACCTTGCGGCAGAGGGCGCAGGTGGCGCGGGTCATGTCGTCCCGGTTGAAATGCCAGTCGTGCCAGGTGTCGAGGAGCATGTCGCTGACTTGGCCGAGCCAGAGCGCGCGCACTCCGCAGGTTTCGGCGGCGGCGTAGAACGGGGCGGATTCCATATTCACCACCTGGGTGCCCAGCGCGCGCCAGCGGGCCACCAGATCGGGGGTTTCGCGGTAGACCGCGTCCACCGTCGCCACCGCCACCGGCTCGGCTCCGGCCGCCAGCGCCAGCAAGGCGGGATCGGGACGGAAAGGACCGGGACCGTACTGCTGGCTGGTGCCGTCGGTCGCCGGGGCCACGCAGGCGGCCAGTTGCGTACCCTGCGGCAGGCTCGGATCGAAACTCCCCGCCGCGCCGAAGCCAAGCACCACCCGCACCCCGAAGGCGGCCAGTTCCTCGACCAGAATCGAGGCCTGCGACGCGCCCCAGATGCAGTGGGTCGCAATCCCCACCCGTCGCCCCGCCACCGTGGCCTCGAACACCCGCGGCAAGGCAGGCGTCTCCTGGATACCCCAGAACACCTGACGGCCCACCGGCACCCCGCCCAGCTCCTCGACCAGAAACCGGGACCCCTTGGGATCGCGGAAGCAGATCACCGCCGCATCCCACTGCGGGCGCTGCCCCGGATCGGAAAAACGCGCGGCGAACAATTTCTCGGGAGTGATGAAGCGCTGGCTCATGGGACCTCGTGGCTACAGACGGAAACAACCGGCCGCTAATCTCTCCCGCCCTCACCCCCTCCGCCAGCCGTCCCCGACACTTTTCCCCGCACCGGCCCAACCATCCGCTGGTTCGGCTTGCGGCGACAGGATTAGAGCGCGGGAGGCTGTCCCTTGCCCTTGCCGAACCAGCGCCAGAGAGGAAAGGCGGGCCGCGGCTTCTCTGGCGGCACATGCTCGATGCGGTGCAGTTCGCCGTCGGCGGTCAGCGCGGCGCAGCCAAACCAGCTCTGGGGCAGGCCGAAGAAACGGGTGCCGTCCAAAGTCCGGTCGAACCAGCGATGGTGATGGCCGAAGACCCACAGCCGGGGATGGAAATGGTCGAGAATCCGTTCGGCACCGACGAACCCCGGCGGGCCATAGTGCTCGAAACCGGACTGATTGAGGACGCCGATGCCCGCCGGACAGTCGTGGGAGAGAATGATCTCGGCGCTACCCGTTGGATGGGCGAGGCACCGGGCGATATCCGCCTCCCGGATTTCGGCCCGCCGGGGCGTGGTATGGGCATCCATGTAGCAGACCCCGCCCAGAGCCAGCGTCGGGGTGCCGGCAATCTGGCGAACCGTGCCTCGCGGCAGATAGTCGATGACGTCGCGATAGCGTTCCACCAGCCGCTCGAAGTGGTCGAAATCCTCGTGGTTCCCCTCGATGAAGTGAGTCGGGCGGAGAAAATGCTGCCCCTGTCTGCGGAAATAACGTTTCAGAAAGGGCTCGAAGAGACCAAAGTCACCGAGGATCAACACGTCCGAAACCGGCTCGCCAATCTCCTGCTCGGCATGCGCCACCTGACGGTCAACCACCTCGTAGCGACTGTGGACATCGCTGAGGAAGAGGATCATGAGACCCTCCCCGGCAGCCCCGTGAAGTCGTAGCTCAGGCGCGTCTGGATGCACTTGATCTGGGCGAAGGCCTCGCGCAGCACCTTCCGCTCGATGAACGTCAGGGACGCCGGATCGACCAGATTGTCCGGGGGGGCGCCTGCCGCTCTGCTGACCTGATGCTGGATGCGCATTTCCATCAGGGCGGAGTACACCTGGATGACCTCCGCGCAGGTCTGGGAGGGAAGCGCCTCCAGATCGCGCAGGGCGGCGAGCCGCTCGATGGTGTTGTTCTCCTGAATGCCCCGGTGGAGGGCGTAGATGCGGGCGAAGTCCACGATCGGCGTCATGGCGCTCTTCATGTCGAAGACTCGGCGGCCATCCGCCAGGGGGGTCAACTGAATCCGGCCGAGCAGGTTCACGGGGGCAGTGTAGGACAGGATGTCCTGGGCGAGCTGGGTGAAGAAGCGCGGATTGCCCTTCAGTTCCTCGCGGACACAGGCGTGGAGGGTGTCCACCAGGGTTTGGGAACCGTAGCCCCAGCGGAAGTCGAAGATGATCTTGGTGAGCAGGATATCCTGAGCCTCCAGGTTGCGCACCCAGCCCCGGAACTTGCCGAGCCAGGCCGACAGGGGCCGGCACCAGGCCTCGTTCCGCGCCATCATCTCGCCCTTGCAGTAGACGTAGCCCGCCTCGTTCAACCAATCGCAGACGATGGCCCCCAGGCGCTGGAAATAGCGGGCGGCGTTCGCCCCCTCGGCTTCGGGCGGGTCGTCGTAGACAAGCGCGTTGTCCTGGTCCGTGCAGAGGGTCTGTTCGCGGCGGCCCTCGCTCCCCATGATGAGGAAGGCGAAGGGAACCGGCGGGGGGCCAAGGCGGGCGATGGCACCCTCGATGAAGGCATGGAGCAGCAAATCGGTGTTCACCGTGATGAAGCGGTTGATGTTCCCGGCCTTGTAGCCATTCTCCACCAGCACCTTCACCAGCGCGGGGAGCTGGCGGTTGAGCTGCACGATGCGCTCGGGCGACTCCGCCTCGCGGATGTCCTGGAAAAGCCGGGCGGGAGTGTGCTCGGCGATGGGGTGTTCGAGGAGCATCAGGGCTGTGCGCAGCTCCTCGATGGTGTTGCGGTTGCGCTCCTCCTGGCGCTGCAGGGCGTCCAGATTGCGCCGCATGGCCGTGGTGTCCCGGTCGCGCAGCTCGTCCAGGCGGCGGCGCTCGCTGACATTGGTCGCGACCACCGCCAGCGCCAGCTTCTCGCCCATGCGCACCGGCGACATGGAGAGCACGGCGGGAACCAGGGTACCGTCCTTGCGCCGGATGGCCGACTCGTGGCGCAGGATGGGAAGTTCGCCGGTCTGCTCCCAGCCGGTGTGGATGCCGACCCGGCTCTCGCCGGTCAGGTCCAGCACGTCCTCCAGGCGCAGCCGCGCCATCTCGGCCGCCGTGTAGCCCAGCTCTGCCAGAGCCCGGGCGTTGGCGTACAGGCCCACGTCCCCCTGGGTCATGATGATGCTCTCGCCCGCCGACTCGACCAGCGAGCGGTAGCGTTCCTCGGACGTCCGCAGGGCCTCCACCGCCGCCGCCCGCTGGCGTTCCGTCTTCAGCCCCTCCGTCACGACCAGCAGCAGAAGCAGGGAGACGCCTGCCAGGATGCCCAGGGAAACCAGAACCAGCCGATGGCTGAGACGACGGATTTCATGGCGCACATCGTCGACGTAGATGCCGGTGCCGATGATCCAGCCCCAGGGCTCGAAGCCCTTCACATAGGACAGCTTCGGCACGATCCGGCCCGCCTCGTCCTGCCATTGCCAGCGGTACTCGACGAATCCCTCGCCCGACTGGCGGACCCGCTCCACGAACTCCACGAAGAGGCGCTTGCCGTCCGGGTCCCGCTGCTCGGCGAGATTCCGGCCCTCCAGATCGGGCCGGTAGGGATGGACCACCATGCGGGGCTCCATGTCGTTGACCCAGAAATAGTCCTTCATGCCGGGACCATAGTGCAGATGGCGAATCTGGCGGATGGCC
This sequence comes from Victivallales bacterium Lenti_02, assembly GCA_001603055.1. Classification (GTDB taxonomy): domain Bacteria; phylum Verrucomicrobiota; class Lentisphaeria; order Oligosphaerales; family Lenti-02; genus Lenti-02. Next base: position 4,473 of record LVAZ01000238.1, on the reverse strand, counting down.
TCCTCCTTGGCTTCGCTGCGGGTCATGATGCCCGCGCCGGCCTCCTCTTCCAGATTGGCCAGGATGTTCCAGGCCGCGCTGGTCAGCTCGCGGACCATCTCCCGCTTGCTGGCCATGAGATTGCGCTCGAGCGCCGGGAGGAAAACCAGGAAGATGGCCACCACGAAGAGCGCCACGGTGAGCAGCGTGGGCAAAACGATGCGGACGAGAAATTTGCCGGCCATCGCGGACCCTCCGGGTGATTGGCCTAACGTAGCGGAAGCGTTCCCGGCGTCAACGTCCGGGAACGCCCCGCGCCAAGGGACCGGGCCTACCCCTCGGCGGCGTCCTTCTTCTGGGTCATCAGCGACGCGACCACCAGGGCCAGGAAACTGAGCGGGATGGAAATGATGCCGGGGTTGTCGAGCGGAATCGGTGCCGCCGCCTTGCCCAGGCCGTACCGCTCGAACATGCTGGGCGAAAGGAGGATGATGGTCAGCGAGGAAACCATGCCGACGAGAATCGACGCGGCGATGCCCTTGGCCGTGGTTTTCTTCCAGAACAGCAGCATGAGAATCGCGGGCAGATTGGCGGAGGCGGCGACCGCGAACGCCAGCCCCACCAGGAAGGAGACGTTCATGCCCTTGAAGGCGATGCCCAGAACGATGGCGATCACGCCGACCGAGACGGCGGCGATCTTGCCGGCGAACACCTTGCCGCGGTCGGTCATCTCGATTTTCAGATAGCGGTCCATGAGATCGTGGGCCACGGCGCCCGAGGCGGCCACGATCAGGCCGCTGACCGTGCCCAGAATGGTGGCGAAGGCAATGGCCGAAATCACCGCGAACAGCGGAATGCCGAACAGCTTCGCCAGCAGCGGCGCGGACATGTTGCTGCTCTCCACGTCGATGACGCCGTTGACCATGGCGCCGATGCCCATGAACAGGGTCAGCACGTAGAAGAAGCCAATCGCGGCGATGGCCACGATGGTGGATTTGCGGGCGCAGCGGGCGCTCGGCACGGTGTAGTAGCGGATCAGGATGTGGGGCAGGGCCGAGGTGCCGAAGAACAGCGCCATCATCAGCGAGATGAAATTCAGCTTGTCCCAGAACTTGGCTTCCTGGTCGACCTTGAACAGCAGGCCCGGACGCATGACCCGCTTGCCGGGGGTCGGGTTCTGGTAGTGGACCGCCACCTTGTCGCCGCCGTCCGCGAAGGAGGCCTTCTGGAAGCGCACGACCTCGCCGTCGTTCACCAGGGACAGGAAGCGCAGCAGCCCAACCGGCCCGGTGCTCTCCACCTCCTTGCCGTCCACCACAATCCGGCTCATGTGGCCGACCTGATAGAAACGACCGTCGGCTTTGGGAGCGCCGTTGTAGAGCGTGGCGCCGTCGGCGGTCTTGGTCACCGACAACGCCTCCTCCAGCCGGACCCCCTCCGGAGTCCGCACCACATGCCACCAGCCCGCCAGCCCGTCGTTCTCCAGCTTCACGAAACGCTGCCCGCCGGCTTCCCTGGTCGCGAGCAATTTCCCGTCCTCTTCCGCGACGGCGACGGCACCGTCGGCCGAAACCTCGGCGGCCAGCGTGCGGAAGTCGTGATACTCCGCATGGGGCTTCTTGGCCAGCCCGCGGTGGGCCACCATGATGGCCAGCACCGTCGAGAAGATGATCAGCAGGCCGCCTTTGAGGAACTGCACGTAGGTCGTCGACGTCATGCCGGCGGTCGCCACGATGAAGATGACGATGCTGCCGACCATGACCACCCCCATGTAGTGGGGCAGCCCCAGCAGGGGCGTGACCAGATCGCCGGCCCCCACCATCTGCGGGATCAGATAGCACATGGAGACAACCAGGGTGCTGATGGCCGCCATGAGCTGGATGCTCTTGGAGTTGAACTTCGAGTCCAGGGCGTCGGTGAAGGTGTACTTGCCGAGCCGCTTCATCGGTTCGGCCACCACAAAGAGCGCCACGACCCAGCCGGCCAGATAGCCGATGCTGTACAGGAATCCGTCGTACCCGGCGGTGGCGATCATGCCGCAGATGCCGAGGAAGGATGCCGCCGACAGGTAGTCGCCCGCGAAGGCGACGCCGTTGACGCTCCAGTGGATGGTGCCGCCCGCCGCAAAATAGCTTTGGGCCGATTTGGTCCGCCGCGCCAGTATCGAGGATAAGGCGACGACAAAGAGAACAAACGCGATGAACAGGACGACCGCGATGGGTGAAGGGGTGTAAATCATGGTCTATTCCCCCTTCTCGGCGGCGGCGCGCATACGGTCCTCGAGACGTGTGCAGGCACGGTTGTAGACCAACCCCATGATGATGGCCAGCGCGATCAGGCCAAAGCCGTACACCACCGCCAAATTCTGCCCCAGCAGAATCTCGGTTTCCATCAGCTTCGGCTTCACGGTGTTGATCACCACAAAACCGGCGTAGATCAGACCATAGACCCAGAACAGCTTGACTCCCAGCTTGGCTTTGGCGGCCAGAGCATGGTCGCGTTCCGGAGATTGCGGGGCGGGCTCGTGCAGCATTTCCGTTCCATTTCGTGATTGGGGACTGGGCAAGGCGAACCCCTCTCCCGCCCGTTTGCGGGCCGTCCTACCATAAGCAGTCGCCAACAGGATTCCAGAGCATTATGACAAAATATGGCTTTTTGTCACAAAACTGGATCTCAGTTGTCTTATTATGTCCACTTTCAGCATATCTTGACTTCTATTTACCCACCAACGCCTTTCCTCCCCCCTTTCCTCTCCCCTCCCTCTCCCCTTCTTCATACTTCATACTTCATACTTTCCCCTCAGGGGTTACATTCCCGACAGTTCAACCCCGAGGAGCATCCATGAAAGTCACCGGCATCGAAACCTTCGTCTGCGACGTGTACCGGACCAACTGGGTCTTCGTCCGCGTCCTCACCGACAGCGGCCTGTACGGCGTGGGCGAAGCGACCCTCGAAATGCGCGACCTCACCGTCGCCCAGGCGGTCCGGGAACTCGAACGCTATCTGGTGGGGCGCGATCCCCACGACATCGAGTCTTTCTGGAGCGAAGCCTACCGCGACGCCTACTGGCGCGGGGGCGTGGTCCTAATGAGCGCCTTGGCCGGAGTCGAGATGGCCCTGTGGGACATCAAGGGCAAGGACCTCGGCGTGCCCGTGTACCAGCTTTTCGGCGGCAAGGTCCGCGACGCCGTGCCCTGCTACGCCAACGGCTGGTTCGCCCCGGCCAAGACCCCTGCCGAATTCGCCGAGAAGGCCAAGCAGGCCAAAGCCCAGGGTTTCGGCGGCCTGAAATGGGACCCCTTCGGCAAGTCCCACCTCTCGATCTCCCGGCCCGCCCTGCGCCAGGCCACCGACTGCATCGGCGCGGTGGTCGAGGCGGTCGGCGAGGACATGGAAATCCTCATCGAGGGGCACGGCCGCTTCGATGTCCCCACCGCCGTCCGCATCGGCCACGCCCTCGAAGACTTCGACATCCTCTGGTTCGAGGAACCCATTCCTCCCGACAACAAGGAGGGGCTCGCCCAGGTCAAGCGCCGGGTGCGCGTGCCCATCGCCGCCGGCGAACGCCTCTACAGCCGCTGGGACTACCGCGAATTCCTCCGCCTCGAATGCGCCGACTTCCTCCAGCCCGACGTGAGCCATGCGGGCGGCATCTCCGAACTGCGCAAAATCGCCGCCATGGCCGAATGCCACCACCTCCCCGTCTGTCCCCACAATCCCAGCGGACCTGTCGCCAACGCCGCCACCCTCCAGCTCGCCGCCTGCACCCCCAATTTCGCCTTCCTCGAAACCATGAACACCGACGTGCCCTGGCGAGCCGATGTCACCGACGAGCATCTCGTCTTCCGCGACGGCGCCCTGCTCATTCCCGGCAAGCCCGGCCTCGGCATCGACATCCATCCCGAAGCCATGCTCGCCCACCCCTACCAGCCCCACGACCTCCGCCACTACAAGGGCAACCTCACCGACATCCGCCCCCCCGACGCCCGGCCCTACTTCCACGAAGCCTAGGGCGCGTCGGCCAACCAACCGGACGGCAGGACAATCTTGCCGTCCGGTTCGCTTGCACTAGTAATAATCACGACTAGATTGGTAGTAGACAAAGCCAAACCCCGGTTTCCCGCCATGAAGATTTCCAAAAAAAGCGACTATGCCCTGCGCGCTCTGCTGCTCCTGGCCGACCAGGAGCCAGGCGAGCTGGTCTCGATCCGTCGGCTGGCGGAAATCGCGGACATCCCGCGGCGCTTTCTCGAACAGATCATGCTGGACCTGCGCGGCCGCGGCTGGGTGAAGGCGGTCACCGGCCGCGACGGGGGCTTCCAGTTGGCGGTCAAACCCGGTGAACTGACCATGGGCCAGGTCGTGCGGCATTTCGACGGGGTGCTGGCCCCCGTCGCCTGCGTCAGCGTCACCCACTACGAACCGTGCAGCCAGGAAATGTCGCGGGCAACTTAGGAATGCCCCATATTTGGCCTGATTGAGTGTACCGGAACC
>LVAZ01000237.1 GCA_001603055.1 Victivallales bacterium Lenti_02 | reverse complement strand
GGCCCAGGTCGGCGCCACCGAGGAGCAGCTCCAGGCCAAGGGCGTCGCCTACAAGAAAGCGGTCATGCCGATGGGCATCGCCGGCCGCTTCCTGGTCGAGCACGCCGGCAAGAGCGGCACCGTGAAGGTCCTCGTCAGCGAGGAATTCGGCCAGATTCTCGGGGTCCACATGATCGGCGGCGAATGCGGCGAGTTCATCGCCAGCGCCGCCGCCATGGTCGAGCTCGAACTCTGCGTCGAGGACGTCCGCCAAATCGTCTTCCCCCATCCCACCGTCAGCGAAGCGCTGAAGGAAACGATTCTGCATATCTAGGAATGCAGAAGTCAGAAGCCAGAATGCAGAATGAGCTGGTAGCAGGACAACGTTTGCAGCAATAGGCGACAGCATGGCAGGTTCGAGAAGACAACCTAAGCGGAAAGCAGGGGAGCGCCCAAGGCGTTCCGCCCGGCGTCCCCTTGGTTGCCCTGCGTTGCTGGCTGGGAGAGGAAAGAGAATATGTCGGACGGCGACCTGCGGGAACGCAGCAAACAGTTTGCGCTTCGCGTCATGCGACTGGTCGATGCCCTGCCCAATTCGACAAAAGGGCGAGCCATCGGCCAGCAGATATTCCGTAGCGCCACCTCCGTCGCGGCTAACTATCGAGCCGCCTGCCGAGGTCGTTCCAAAGCGGAATTTCTGGCAAAACTCGGCATCTGCCTGGAGGAGGCGGATGAAACGCTATTCTGGCTTGAACTCATCTCGGATGGTGAAGTCCTGCGCACCGAACTTGTCCAGCCCCTGCTCAACGAGGCAAACCAGCTCACTGCCATTCTTGTCGCTTCCATCAACACCACGAAGCGTCGTCAGCAGGCACAGTAGCCCAATCTGCATTTCCCGCGAGCCAATGGCCGTCCATCAGCCTCGCACCTCCATTTGTCTCCTGTATTCCAGAACTCACCGGAACGCGCAACCTAAACGCCTTGCTCGCCGCCATGCAAACCAAGCGCGTGGAGATGCGGCGGTCCGCCGCCGTATGGCGCGTAGCGCCGGGACCGCCCCGGCCAACCGCAATGACGGGCATGGGGTTCCGCCCGGTTGGTGCGCCCCGCGCCCGAGGACGGGCGCCTCTCCAAAGCCGCCGATCAAATCAAGCGCGTGGAGCGGCCACGTCCTCGTGGCCACGGCGCGTAGCGCCGGGACCGCCCCGGCCAACCGCAAAGGTCGGCATGGCGCGGGAAGGATGGCCGCGAGGACGCGGCCGCTCCACGCGATAGGTTGGCATGGGTTCCGGCACGATTGGAGAGAATGCCCTGCAAACATGAATGCCGGGATGCTGTCTTTCCCGAAAACCCGGGCGTTCACGTTGCGCGAGCCTACTGCTTCTCCAAGTGAATTCTGGTCTTCTTTCGCCTCCATTTCTCCCGCACCCCTAGCCCAATCCCAACCCATTCTGCATTCAACCTTCTTCATTCTGCATTCCCGTCCCTTCCCCGAGCCTTTTGCCGGAGATGTAGCCCCATCCCAACCCATTCTGCATTCTAACTTCTTCATTCTGCATTCCCGTCCCTTCCCCGAGCCTTTTGCCGAAGATGTAACCCCATCCCAACCCATTCTGCATTCTAACTTCTTCATTCTGCATTCCCAAAGGAACCTCCCATGACCAAAAAGCTCGAACTCTTCCCCGAAACGCTCTTCGCCCCCGGCCAGATCGACTTCACCCCCATCCCCCTGAACCAGTACGCCAAGACCCTCAAGGAGGAGAAGGCCATCTACTCGGTGGACGACTTCAAGGCGATCTACCACGACATGGTCGTCCTGCGCACCTTCGAGACCATCATCGACCAGATCAAGAAGATCGGCGAGTACCGGGGCGTGGCCTACCAGCACGCCGGGCCGGCCCACCTCTCCATCGGCCAGGAAGCCGCCGCCGTCGGCCAGGCCTGGGCGCTGGACAACGACGACTCGATCTTCGGCAGCCACCGCTCCCACTCCGAAATCCTCGCCAAGGGCCTGAGCGCCATCCGCAAGCTCGATGACGCCCGGCTGCTGGAGATCATGCGCGGCTTTTTCGACGGCGCCACTCTGGCGGTGGTCGAGAAGGGCCATGACGGCGATGTGAAATCCCTCGCCCGCAAGTTCCTGGTCTACGGTGCCTACGCCGAGATATTCGCCCGCGTGACCGGGTTCAACAAGGGCTGGGGCGGCTCGATGCACGCCTTCTTCATCCCCTTCGGCATCTTCCCCAACAACGCCATCGTCGGCGGTTCCGGCTCCATCGCCCCCGGCGCGGCCCTGTTCAAGCGGGTCAACCGCAAGCCCGGCATCGTCGTCTGCAACATCGGCGACGCCTCCTTCGGCTGCGGCCCCGTCTGGGAAGGCATCTCCTTCGCCAGCATGGACCAGTACCGCACCCTCTGGGACGAGGCCCTCGGCGGCGGCCTGCCCATCATGTTCAACTGCTTCAACAACTCCTACGGCATGGGCGGCCAGACCTGCGGCGAGACCATGGGCTACCAGTTCCTCGCCCGCATCGGCGCCGGCGTCAACCCCGAGCAGATGCACGCCGAGCGCGTCAACGGCTACAACCCCCTCGCCGTGGCCGACGCCGTCGCCCGCAAGAAAGAGATTCTCCTCGCGGGCCGCGGCCCCGTCCTCCTCGACACCATCACCTACCGCGTCGCCGGCCACAGCCCCTCCGACTCCTCGAGCTACCGCTCGATGGAGGAACTCAAGCGTTTCGAGGAGGCCGACGCCATCCCCAACTACCGCCAGCGCCTGGTGAAGGGCAAGGTCGCGGCCGACGCCGACTTCGAGGCGATCAAGAACGAGGTCGAGGACTTCGTCTTCGCCATGTTCAAGCTCTCCATCGACCCGGCCGTCTCCCCCTACGAGACCATGGACTCGCCCTTCATCGAGACCGTGACCTTCTCGAACAAGAAGGTCGAGGCCTTCGACACCCGCGCGCCCGAGTTCCTCCAGCCCGTCGCCGAGAACGAGCAGGTCCAGCGCATCGCCAAGAAGGAACGCTTCGCCATCGATCCCAAGACCGGCAAGCCCTTCCCGGCCATGAAGCAGTACAACATCCGCGACGCCGTCTTCGAGGCCATGGTCCACCGCTACTCGATCGACCCGACTCTGGTCGCCTTCGGCGAGGAGAACCGGGACTGGGGCGGCGCCTTCGCCTGCTACCGGGGCCTGACCGAGCTGCTGCCCTACCACCGCCTCTTCAACAGCCCCATCTCCGAGGCCGCCATCGTCGGCGCGGCGGTGGGCTACGCCCTCAGCGGCGGCCGGGCCGTGGCCGAGCTGATGTACTGCGACTTCCTCGGCCGCGCGGGCGACGAGGTCTTCAACCAGCTCTCCAAGTGGCAGGCCATGTCCGGCGGCATCCTCAAGATGCCCGTCGTCCTGCGCATCTCCGTCGGCTTCAAGTACGGCGCCCAGCACTCGCAGGAATGGTCGGCCCTGGTGAACCACATCCCCGGCCTCAAGGTCGTCTACCCGGTCACCCCCTATGACACCAAGGGCCTGCTCAACGCGGCCCTGGCCGGCACCGACCCGGTCATCTTCCTGGAAAGCCAGACCCTCTACGGCGACGGCGAAATGTTCCACGAAGGCGGCGTGCCCGAGGGCTACTACGAGATCGAGATCGGCCAGCCCGACGTGAAGAAGCCCGGCAAGGACCTCACCATCATCACCCTCGGCCCGGCCCTCCACAAGGCCATCGCCGCCGCCAAGACCCTCGCCGAGTACGGCGTCGACGCCGAGGTCATCGACCTGCGCTGCGTCAACCCGCTCAACTACGACATCCTCGTCGAGTCGGTCAAGAAGACCGGCAAGGTCCTCCTCGCCAGCGAGGCGGTCGAGCGCGGCAACGTCCTCCACAACATCGCCGCCAACCTCACCCAGTTCTGCTTCGACTACCTCGACGCCCCCCCGGTCGTGGTCGGCGCCCGCAACTGGGTCAGCCCCGCCGCCGAACTCGAGCAGAAGTACTTCCCGCAGCCCCACTGGCTGGTGGATGCCATCCACGAGCGCATCCTGCCCCTCAAGGGCTACACCCCCAAGTCCAACCGCACCCTCGGCGAACTCGCCCGCTGGAGCCGCAAGGGAGTCTGATTCACCCCCGCGCGGCGGGATGCAAACACCCCGCATCCCGCCGCGCCCCACCC
>LVAZ01000236.1 GCA_001603055.1 Victivallales bacterium Lenti_02 | reverse complement strand
GGGCGGGGTTCGCGGGGGCCGAGCCAGAGGTCCCAGTCGATGCCTTCGGGCATGGGCGGGACGTCGGTGGGGGGGGCGAGCATGGCCTTGTTCCAGCGGGTGGCACCGGCCCAGGCGTGGACCTCGAGGACGTTGCCGACGGCCCCGTCGCGAATCCACTCGACCGTCTCGCGCATGCCGTCGCGGGCATGGCCGATGTTGCCCATCTGGGTCGCCACGCCCTTCTCCTTGGCGACGCGGGCCATGAGGCGGGTTTCCCAGATGTTGTGGGCCAGGGGCTTCTCGCAGTAGACGTGCTTGCCGAGGCGCATGGCGTAGACGGAGACGTAGGCGTGGAGATGGTCCGGGGTGGCGCAGACGATGGCGTCGATCTGGGGCATTTCGGCCAGCATCACCCGGAAGTCCTTGTAGTCGGCGCAGACGAAATCCGGCGCGGACTGGCGGAAATGGGTCTCGATTTCAGCCTTGAGATTCAGGCGTCCGACGGGGGACTTGTAGAAGAAGTCGTCCTGATAGGCGTCGGCGGGATCGGCGACGGCGATGATGCGCACATCGGGCAGCTTCATGAGTTCGCGGGCGACTCCCCGGCCCATGCCTCCGGCTCCGACGATGGCCACGTTCACGATTTCGTTTGGCTTGGTCATGGCTGCATTGCTCCTCGACCTTCCGGTCGTTTGGTTGCGGTTCGCCAGAATGCGAAACTGGGGCACGATAGTACCGGCGGGGCGGGGCGCAAGCAGGTGTTTCGCCGATTTTGGCCTGCAAGCGGGCAAAGCGGGGCTATGGTTTGGCAGTTTTCCCTCCCCAGCCCCGGAGTTGGTTTTCTATGGAAGAATGGTTCGAGATTGTCGATGCGCAGGATCGGGTGATCGGGCGGGCGCGGCGCGCCGACTGCCACGGCAACCCGGCGCTGGTCCACCGCACGGCCCAGGTGGTGGTGGTTTCCCGCGACGGGCGGCTGCTGTTGCAGAAACGGTCGGCGTACAAGGACATCCAGCCGGGCAAGTGGGACACCGCCGTCGGGGGGCATCTCGCCCCCGGCGAGACCTACGAGCAGGGCGCACGGCGCGAATTGGCCGAAGAGCTGGGGCTTTCCCCGGATTCCCCCATCGAGTGGCTGTTCCGCAGTGAAATCCGCAACGCCATCGAGTCCGAGAACGTGGGCACCTTCCGGCTGGTCCACGATGGCCCCTTCCAGCCTCAGGAGGAGGAGATCGACGAATTGCGCTTCTGGACCCTGGCGGAGCTGCAACAGGCTCTGGGAACCGGGGTTTTCACCACCAATCTCGAATACCAGATCGGGCGGTTGCTGGCCGAGGGGCTGCTGTGAGTCTCACCGGCCGGCGGCGGGTGGGAGAGTGGACGGAGTGGACTCAGTGGACTGAGTGAAGACAGAGGATGTTTTTCCATTATCGGGCGAGGGCGAGGAGGGCGTAGAAGGTGTATTCGCTGTCGGGCGGGGCGGCGGGGATGGCTCCGAAACCGCCGGATGCGTCCCAGCAGGACTCGACGAATGCGGCGGTGGCTTTCTTGTCCACCGGCAGGCGGAGATGGAGCAGCCGGTTGGCGGCGAGGACGGTGGCGGTGGAAAGCAGGTCGGGAAAGGGCGCGTCGGGGGCGGCGGCGAAGACTTGGCCCCGGCGGCAACGCTCGAACCAGGCGAGGGCCTGCCGGTTGGGGCGTCGCCAGTCGAGGGCGTTGAGAATCAGCATCGCGACGGTGGCGGGGACCGTGCCGGTTGCGGCTTCGGGGCGTCCGGCAAAGCCGCCGTCCTGGGTTTGGCAGAGCCGGGCGGCGGCGAGGGCTTGGCCCCGGCGGGGAAGCCGCTGCCCCAGAGCCCCGGCGGCGAGCATGGCCAGATAGGCCCCGTAGGGGGTGCCGTGTCGGCAATCGGCCTCGTCGGAGAACCCTCCGTCGGGTTGGCGGAAGGCTTCGAGCCGGGTGCAGAGCGCCTGCCGCCATTCGGGAGAGGGTTTGCCGGGAATCAGGCTGCGGCAGACGGCGAGGGCCCCGAGATGGACGAGGTCCAGGCCCTTGCCGTCGCCGAAGGAATCCAGCCACGGCGCGGGATTGGCGGGGGCGGTGTCCAGGGCCTGTAGTCCGGCCAGGGCGAAAAGGGTGTAGTAGAGATCGCTTCTGGTTCCCGCGCCCCGGAAACCGCCGTCCGCCTGCTGCCGGGAAAGGAGGAAGGCGGCAATGTCCCGCCGGGCGGTGGTATCGAGCAGCCCGGCTCCGTTGCGGGCCAGCCGGATCATCCGGTCGAAGGGGGAACGGATGGAAAACAGCGGGCTCATCGGTTGGCCGTGGGGCCGGTCCGCTTGTCGCGGCTGCGGCCGAGGATGCGGCCGACCAGCCGACGGAGCAGCCCCTTGAGCTGGGAGTTGCGCAGGGGGACCAGCGAGCGGACGGCCTCGTTGCGGTAGTGGTCGAGCAGGGTTTCGGCGTGGCTGGCGATGCCTTCGGCGGCGAGGGCTTCGAGCGCGGCCAGCGATTCGAGGCGCTGTTTGCTGCCCAGGCTTTGGGCCAGGGCGTCGCGCAAGTTTCGGGAGCCGTGTTCGGTGGCGAGGGCGAAGAGGACCGAAGGGCGCCCGGCCAGCAGATCGGAGGCGTCCTCGCTGGCGAAGTCGGCGAGATCGTCGCGGATTTGATAGGCGATGCCGAGGTTGCGGCTGAAGGTGGTGAGGACGCGATGGGTGTCGGGGGCCGCGTCGGCGAGCAGCACGCCCAGACGGAGGGCCACCTCGAAGGCGGGGGCGGTCTTGCGTTCGCAGATGCTCAGGGTGCGGGCGAGATCGAGCAGGCGGGGCTGGCGGGTCCAGCAGAGTTCGTCGCCCTGGCCGAGGGACAGGGTGCGGTGCCCGTGGGCGGCGATTCGGAGCATCTCGGCGCGCGGTTCGGCGGGCAGGTCGGTTTCGGCCAGCAGGCGGTAGCCTTCGCCAAGGAGCAGGTCCCCCACGTTCAAGGCCACCGGCACACCCACGCGGCGGTGCAGGGTGGGGGTGCCGTAACGGAGGTCGTCGTCGTCCTCGATGTCGTCGTGGATGAGCGAGGCCTTGTGGAAACACTCGACCGCGATGGCGACTTGGCGGAGGGCGGCGGGCAGGTCGGCCAGACTCCGTTCCAGCAGGGCCTGGCAGGCGGCGACGGTGAGGAAGGGACGCCAGCGTTTACCCGACTGGGCCAGCCATTCCACGGCCAGTTCCTCGCTTTCGGTGCCGTCGGGAGCGATGACGCCGCGCAGGGCCTCGGCCGCGAACCAGGTGTCCACCTCGTGGCGGACCGCGTCCACGTCCACCCGGTCGGCCCAGCCGTTGCGGGCGCGGAGGCGGATGGTGTCGAGCACCCATTCGAGGTCCACCTCGGTGTCTTTGCAACCATCGCGGAGCAGGGGGACGGCGATGCCGGGAATGGCCTCGGCGGCCATATGGGGGAAGGAGCGTTCGAGGCCGTCGAGGCAACTGACGCCGATGACGGCGTCCACCTTGCCCTGTTCGAGCAGGCGGGTGACGACGGTGGTGCCCTCGGCGATGAGGACGACGTAGCCGAGGCTTTCGGCTTCGTGCTGGACAGGGCCGAGGGCGCAACTGCCGCATTCGTCGCAGAGCAGGCCGAAGGCGTCGTGTTCGGCCCGGCAGGTTTTGCTGGAGCGGAGACACTGGGGCAGGAGCAGGAGGCGGCGGTCGTAGGGCAGCCCGGCCACGGTGTCGTGCCAGGCGGCGTTGCTCAGGAGGACGGTGACGAAATCGAGGGTGTCGTCGGCCTGTTCGGCGGCGGCGAATTGGCGGGCGTGTTCGTGCAGTTCGTCGAGGGAAAGGGGCGGCACCAGCCCGTGTTCGCGCACGTAGGCTTGCGCGGCCAGGCGCAGGGCTTGGCGACGGGCACTGTCCACGGGCACGCCCGATTGCACGTCCGGATTCGGTTTGGTGGGGGTTTCAGCCATAGGCTCCGAATCCGAAGAACCAGTGTTTCTTGGCGAAGCGGTACATCCAGTCCGTGTCGGGAATGGGGGGATCGAGGGTGGCGTGGCTGTTGCGCGGGCACATGGCGGCGAGTTCGGCGAATCCCGTGTCGCGCCCGGTGCAGTCACGCGCCCCGTGGCGTTCGAGGAACTCGCGGAGCAGGTCGGGGCGTTCGAGGACGATGCAGCCGCGCGTGGTCGCCGCCGCCAACTCGCGGAACTCGCGCAGGAAGGTGGAGTCGGCGATGGTTTCGCGCAGGGGGCCGTCGCCCACATTGTCGCGGGCGAACTGGATGATGGGGCAGGGTTCCACGTCGCCGAAGGGGTTGATGTGGTGGCTGATGCCGGTGGCGGCGGGGCAGAGTCCCTGCCCCTCGTGGTCCCAGTAGGCGTCGACGATGGCGAGCGGGGCTTTGGGGCGCTGGTCCACGATGAACTGGCGCACCCGGCGCACCTGCTCGGGAGAGAGGGCCAGCTCGGGGGCGGGGCGGGGACCGACGGGACGGTAGATGTAGTACCACATGTACATCGCGCCCAGTTCGTCCACCTGACGGAGGAAGGATTCGCTCAGCAGATCGTCCAGATTGGTCTGGCAGAGGCTGGTGGCCACGCCGGTGATGAGCCGTTCCCGGCGGCAGTGTTCGAGGGCTTCGAGGGATTTCGCGTACACCCGGTGCCCCCCGCGCCGTTCGTCCGAGACCGTTTCGCTGCCCTCGATGCTGATGAGCGGGGTGACGTTGCCCAGGCGGCGGAACTCGCGGGCCACTTCCGCATCGAGCAGATGCCCGTTGCTGAACACCTGGAAATAGCAGTCCCGGTGCGCGGCGAGAACCTCCATCAAGCCGTGGTGCAGGAGGGGTTCGCCGCCGAGAATGCCGAAGAAGCGCGCCCCGAGGGGGCGGCACTCGTCGATCACCCGGTTCAGGGTGTCCACGCTCAGATCGGCGGGATGCTTGTCGGCCGACACCCAGCAGCCCTGGCAGGCGAGATTGCAGCGGTTGGTGATCGAAAGAAAAAGGAAGGGGGGGAAGCATTCGCCCCTTTTCAGGCGGCGGTCGAAGGCGCTCATCGCCCGCATGCCGTGCCAGCCGAAGTTCCAGACGAACTTGGCGAGCAGGCGGGGGGCGGGACGGCGGGCCAGATGGACGAGGGTGGAGAGTTTCACGAATCCTCCCCCAGAGCATCCGGTTTCAGCAGGCGGCGGCGACCACTGCGGGCGGCCAGCTTGGCGTGGAGATTGCCCCCGGCCAATTCCTCGGGACTCAGGCGGATGCGGGCGTTGGCCAGTTCCTCCGGCGAGAGCCGCGCCCCGTTGATCGCCTCGTCGGGACTTTTGGCGAAGACGATGGCGTTTTCCGGGCAGATACGGGCGCAGGCCGGGCAATCGAGCTTGCACTTGGCGGGCCGGGCCACCTCGATCCGGCCCTGTTCCGTTTTCCGGTAGACGCCGAAGAGGCAGAAATCCGCGCAGCGTCCGCAGTCGGTGCAGCGTTCCCGGTCGATGGCCGGGAACCAGGCATCCTCGTCGGGCGCGGTGCCGAGGGCAGGGCAGGGGACGGTGTCCCCGCCGTTGTCCGGCAACGCGGCCCCGGCCCGCAGGTCGATGACCCGGTCCTCGGGGAAATCCACCCCGACGGCGGCGAACAGCGCCCGCACGGCGCGCGGATGGCAGGCCGCCACCCGGCCCCCCGCCCGGGCGAATTCCGCCAGCCCCGCGCCGCCTTCCTGGACCAGGGCGCAGAGGTCCCGCACGACCACGGTGCAGGCGTCCACCTTCACGCCCGCCAGGGCGCTGGCCGGGACGATGTCGCGGTGGGAACAGGAACAGACGAGCAAAGCCATGGTGCCTCTTGGGAAAGGATCGTGGTCTGGTGCAGCAAGTATAGATTCGCGCTTGGCTGGTTCAAGAACGTCGTCAGGAAACAGACGCGCCCGGCAGGACAACGTTCCCGAAAGTCGGATTTCACCACGAAGTCACGAAGGACACGAAGGGGGAGGAAGGGGGAGGAAGGGGAATACTTNNGAAGGAGGAGAAAGGGAGGGAAATGTATGAAGAGGGTGTTGGCGGGTGTGGGTTTTTGGCGGGGCAGGGTGGCTCGGTTTGCTTGGCGCTCCGGAGGGCACGAAGGGGAGGAAGGTTGGGAATCCGTCTCGCAAACCAAGCGCGTAGAGCGGCCGACAGTCGGGCGCACGGTACGGCCACCGCGCCGGAAGTCCCCCCTGCGCAGTGGTCCCCAATGTGGGAGCCGCCCCCGTGCGGCGACGGGGCGCGGAAAACGGGGATTGGGTTGCCGACCTGAACCCCGTCCCCCAGGCTACAAAGGACTTCTCCTG